>NZ_JALPRI010000019.1:0-144984 GCF_030464785.1 Paraburkholderia sp. SEWSISQ10-3 4 | reverse complement strand
CCCGGCACCGCTTCGTTCTGCGTCGCTGCATCAGCAGCAGAGAAACGAGATTATGAAGAACTTTCGCTACGCCGTCAACAGGTTTTTCTAACTTCCTGAACCTGCCCACATCGCGCAAAGCCTTGCCACTGCTGGCTCTCCCGCTCCCCGTGCTCCGGTGTCCGAAGCACGAAAGAGCGAGATTCTAGCGAGACAAACGGCCCCTTGCAAGCGTTATTTTGACAAGCGTATTAACGATGCTTGAAAACCGGTTTGCGCTTCTCAACGAACGCGGCCATCCCTTCCTTCTGATCTTCCGTAGCGAAGAGCGAATGGAAGAGGCGTCGCTCGAAATGCACGCCCTCTGCGAGCGTCGTTTCGTATGCGCGGTTAACCGATTCCTTGATCATCATCACCGCCGGCAACGGGAATTCAGCGATGGTCGCGGCCGCAGCCACCGCCTCGTCAAGCAGCGAAGCCGCGGGAATCACCCGCGAGACCAATCCGGCACGCTCGGCCTCGGCAGCGTCCATGAAGCGGGCGGTCAAGCAGAGATCCATCGCTTTCGCCTTGGAGACTGCGCGCGGAAGCCGCTGTGTGCCGCCGGCACCCGGCATGATGCCCAGCTTGATTTCCGGCTGACCGAACTTCGCAGTGTCGGCGGCGAGAATGATGTCGCACATCATCGCCAGCTCGCAACCGCCACCAAGCGCGAAGCCCGCCACCGCAGCGATAATCGGCTTGCGGATCGAGCGCACCGTTTCCCAGTTGCGGGTGATGTAGTCGCCTTTGTAGACGTCCATATAGGTATAGGTCGCCATCATCCCGATGTCGGCTCCAGCGGCGAACGCTTTCTCGCTGCCCGTCACCACGATCGCACCAATCGCGTCGTCGGCATCGAACTCCCGTAGCGCCGCGCCCAATTCGTCCATCAACGCGTCGTTCAGTGCGTTCAACGCCTTCGGGCGATTCAATGTGACCAAACCCACCCGTCCACGCGTCTCAACCAGAATGTTCTCGTAAGCCATGCCGCCTCCTTATGCTTAATGGTGCGCAAAAAACGCTTCGCGCAGCCGTCTCAGTAATGCTACCATTAGCCAACCAACCGGTCGGTCAATTATTCGACAGGCTTTCCCCAACGTACAGCCAAGCCCCTCTGCCATGACACATCCGCTATTCACCAAGCACGAAGACACGCTGCAAAAGGCACTCACCGCGGTTGAAACGCGCGGCTACTGGAGCCCGTTCGTCGAGATGCCCAGTCCGAAAGTGTACGGGGAAACAGCAAGCGCAGACGGCGAAGCCGCATTCAAAGCGCTTCTGAACAAGACGTTCGAACTGGACCAGCCATCGACCGGAGAAACCGTCGGCGCTGAAGTCTCGCCGTTCGGCTTCCCGCTCGGCGTGCGCTATCCGAAGGCCGATCCTGATGCGTTGATCTCCGCAGCCGCCGTGGCACAGCGCGATTGGCGCGCGGCCGGCCCGCAGGCGTGGATCGGTGTGTGCCTCGAAATCCTCGCGCGAGTGAATCGCGCCAGCTTCGAAATCGGCTACAGCGTGATGCACACGACCGGCCAGGCATTCATGATGGCCTTCCAGGCTGGCGGCCCGCATGCGCAAGACCGTGCCCTCGAAGCGGTCGTGTACGCGTGGGACCAACTGCGCCGCATTCCCGCCGACGCTCACTGGGAAAAGCCGCAAGGCAAAAATCCGCCGCTTGCAATGCACAAGCGCTACACGGTCGTGCCGCGCGGCACCGGCCTCGTGCTCGGCTGCTGCACCTTCCCGACATGGAACGGCTATCCGGGCCTCTTTGCTGATCTGGCCACCGGCAACACGGTCATCGTCAAACCGCACCCGGGCGCGATTCTGCCCCTCGCGCTGACTGTACGCATCGCACGCGATGTGCTGCGCGAAGCCGGATTCGATCCGAACGTTGTTACGCTGCTGGCCACCGAACCGAACGATGGCGCGCTGGTCCAGGACCTCGCTCTGCGCCCTGAAATCAAGTTGATCGATTTCACGGGCAGCACTCAAAACGGCACCTGGCTCGAGCGCAATGCACACCAGGCTCAGGTCTACACCGAAAAAGCCGGCGTCAATCAGATCGTGATCGACTCGGTCGACGACATCAAGGCCGCCGCTCGCAATATCGCCTTCTCGCTCGCGCTGTACTCGGGACAAATGTGCACCGCGCCGCAAAACATCTATGTGCCGCGCAACGGCATCCGCACCGCTGAAGGCACGCTCGGCTTCGACGAAGTCGCTCAGGCTATCGCCGGCGCCGTGCAAAAACTGGTCGCCGATCCGGCTCGCGCCGTTGAACTGCTTGGCGCAATCCAGAACGAAGGTGTCACCCAGCGCATCGAGGAAGCCAGCAAGCTCGGCCGAGTTCTAGTAGAGAGCCAATCGCTGGAACATCCGGCTTTTGCCGGCGCCCGTGTGCGCACACCGCTCGTGCTCCAACTGGACGCTGCCACCGACCACGCGCAGTTCACCAAAGAATGGTTCGGTCCGATCTCCTTCGTGATCGCGACGGAGTCGACCGCGCAGTCGCTCGACCTTGCGGGCACAATCGCTGCAGAACATGGCGCACTGACGCTGTCGGTCTACAGCACGGACGAAACCGTACTTAGCGAAGCACATGAAGCATCGATCCGCGGCGGCGTAGCACTCTCAATCAATTTGACGGGCGGCGTATTCGTCAATCAGTCGGCGGCCTTCTCCGACTTCCACGGCACGGGCTCAAACCCGGCGGCAAATGCCGCGCTGGCCGACGCAGCCTTTGTCGCCAACCGCTTCCGCGTCGTTCAAAGTCGCATTCATGTTGAACCGAAAGCGGCGCCGGCGGTAGCTGGCTGAATGGCATAAGACAAAAGCACGGCTTTCGCCCTATGCCGTTTGGCCGAATGGACCGAGCCGTGCACCCCAACTAACATGAGACATCGGATTGGCAAGTCCCGCTAATCCGGCCCAGCAGGAATCCACATGAACGACGCCTTCATTTGCGACGCGATTCGCACCCCAATCGGCCGCTACGGCGGCGCCCTGAAGGATGTCCGTGCCGACGACCTCGGCGCAGTACCGATCAGGGCGTTGATCGAGCGCAATGCCGGTGTCGACTGGCAGGCACTCGACGACGTGATCTATGGCTGTGCCAATCAGGCCGGTGACGACAACCGTAACGTGGCTCGCATGGCGGCTTTGTTGGCCGGCTTACCCACGGCTGCGTCGGGCACAACCATCAACCGTCTGTGCGGCTCGGGTATGGATGCGGTCGGCACCTCAGCGCGCGCCATCAAGGCCGGCGAAGCGCGGCTGATGATTGCAGGCGGCGTAGAAAGCATGACGCGCGCGCCGTTCGTAATGGGCAAGGCCACCAGTGCATTTTCACGGCAGGCCGATATTTACGACACGACCATCGGCTGGCGTTTCATCAATCCGTTGATGAAGCGTCAATACGGCGTCGATTCGATGCCGGAGACTGCGGAAAACGTGGCCGTCGAGTTCGGCATAAGCCGCGCGGATCAGGACGCCTTTGCCCTGGCCAGCCAGCAAAAAGCGGCTCGCGCACAGCGCGACGGCACGCTCGCTCAGGAAATCGTCGGCGTTGAAATCGCGCAAAAGAAAGGCGACCCCGTACGCGTGACGCTCGACGAGCATCCGCGCGAAACGTCGCTCGAAAGCCTGGCCAAGCTCAAGGGCGTGGTCCGCCCCGACGGCAGCGTGACCGCAGGCAATGCATCGGGCGTGAACGACGGCGCGTGTGCACTGTTGCTCGCAAATCAGGAAGCTGCCGATCAATACGGATTGCGTCGCCGCGCACGCGTGGTGGGCATGGCAACGGCAGGCGTGGAGCCGCGCATTATGGGCATTGGCCCGGCGCCGGCCACGCAAAAACTGTTGAAGCAACTGAACATGACGCTCGAACAATTCGACGTAATCGAGTTGAACGAAGCCTTCGCGTCGCAGGGACTGGCGGTCCTACGCACGCTCGGCTTGCGCGACGACGATCCGCGTGTCAATCCGAACGGCGGAGCGATTGCGCTCGGCCACCCGCTCGGCGCTTCTGGCGCGCGCTTGATCACTACCGCGCTTTATCAGTTGGAACGAATCAACGGCCGCTTTGCGCTTTGCACGATGTGTATCGGCGTAGGCCAAGGCATTGCATTGGTAATCGAGCGGCTCTGACACTAACGCCGCCGCCCATTGCACCGCCGATCAAAGAGACTTTGAGGAGACACCCAATGTCATATGAAGCGATTCGCCTCGACATCGATACATCGAGCCGCGTGGCGACCATCACGCTGAACCGCCCGGACAAGCTCAACAGCTTTACCCGCGCGATGCACCAGGAATTGAGCGACGCACTCGGCCAGGTCGAGGCGTCCGGCGCGCGCGCGCTCGTGCTGGCCGGCGCGGGCCGCGGCTTCTGCGCAGGACAGGATCTCGCGGATCTCGACTTCACGCCAGGCGCAATGACCGATCTGGGCGAACTGATCAACGCGCATTTCAATCCGTTGATTCGCCGCCTGCAAGCACTGCCGTTGCCCGTGATTGCCGCGGTCAACGGCACGGCCGCCGGTGCCGGCGCCAA
Organism: Paraburkholderia sp. SEWSISQ10-3 4; assembly: GCF_030464785.1. Lineage (NCBI taxonomy): Bacteria > Pseudomonadati > Pseudomonadota > Betaproteobacteria > Burkholderiales > Burkholderiaceae > Paraburkholderia > Paraburkholderia sp. SEWSISQ10-3 4. The sequence continues at coordinate 140,408 of NZ_JALPRI010000019.1, read as the reverse complement.
TCTCGCACTGGCTTGCGATCTCGTGCTTGCCGCTCGTTCGGCCAGCTTCATTCAGGCCTTCGTGAAGATCGGTCTGGTGCCGGACTCGGGCGGCACGTGGTTCCTGCCGCAACGCGTCGGTATGGCCCGCGCCTTGGGTCTCGCCATCACCGGCGACAAACTGAGCGCGGAGAAAGCCGAAAGCTGGGGGCTGATCTGGCAAGCGGTTGACGACACCGAGCTAGCCGCCACGGCAAGCAAGCTCGCGGCCCAACTGGCGCAGCAGCCCACGCGCGCTATCGCTGCGATCAAGCAGGCAATGCGCGCCGGGGCGACGCAAACGCTGGATCAGCAACTCGATCTCGAACGCGATCTGCAACGCGAACTCGGTGCTTCGCACGATTACGCGGAAGGCGTGCAAGCGTTCGTGGAAAAACGCGCACCGCGCTTCGAGGGTCGCTGATATGTCCGCGCAACCGAACCACCCCGCTCAAATGACACCTGACGAACTCGCTCGCGCAACTGCGGCCGCCATGTACGAAAACGACGCGTGCAGCCGTGCGCTCGGTCTCGAAATCGTAGAAGTGCGCCCAGGATACGCGCGCCTGCGCATGGCCGTGCGCGACGACTTCCTCAACGGCCATCAGATTTGCCACGGCGGCCTGATTTTCACGCTCGCTGATTCGACATTCGCTTTCGCTTGCAACACGTACAACATCAACACCGTCGCAGCGGGTTGCTCGATCGAGTTCCTGCGGCCGGTGAAAGGCGGCGACGTGTTGACTGCCGAAGCGGTCGAGCAAACCTTGAGCGGCCGCACCGGCATTTACGATATTCGCGTCACGAATCGCGCAGAGGAGACCGTGGCGATGTTTCGCGGCAAATCGGCACAGATCAAAGGCAACCTGATTCCTACCGGCGATTGAACAGCAGATTGAACGGCACAGCCGCGACACGTTCGCGACCTATTGCCAGCACCTATATAGATAGTAGATAGCAGCGAGTCCCCGGTTTTTGCGCGCGAGCGCACCGCACCCCAGACCCAAGCATTGAGGCAGCAAGGAGACATTCGATGACCACCGCCCTTCCGCTCGATCCCATCGAGACAGCCAGCCGCGACGAACTCGCCGCGCTCCAACTCGAACGGCTCAAATGGTCGCTGAACCACGCTTATGAAAATTCGCCGGTGTATCGGCAAAAATTCGATGAAGCCGGCGTTCACCCGAGCGAAGTGAAGACTCTCGCGGACCTCGCGCGCTTCCCGTTCACCACCAAGAAGGATCTGCGCGACAGCTACCCTTTCGGCATGTTCGCAGTGCCGCAGGAACAGATCTCGCGGATCCACGCGTCGTCCGGAACAACGGGTAAGCCGACGGTTGTTGGCTACACCGCGCGCGATATCGATACGTGGGCGAATCTCGTCGCACGTTCGATCCGTGCCGCGGGGGCGAAGCGCGGCGACAAAGTTCACGTGAGTTACGGCTACGGTTTGTTCACAGGCGGCCTCGGCGCACACTACGGCGCGGAGCGCGCCGGGCTGACGGTGATCCCGTTCGGCGGCGGTCAGACTGAAAAGCAGGTGCAACTGATTCAGGACTTCCGGCCCGACATCATCATGGTGACGCCGAGCTATATGCTGTCGATCGCCGACGAACTCGAACGGCAAGGCATCGATCCGGCGAATTGCTCGCTGCGCCTCGGCATCTTCGGTGCGGAACCATGGACCAATGACATGCGTCAGGCGATCGAAAAGCGCATGGGCATCGACGCTGTGGATATCTACGGTCTGTCGGAAGTGATGGGACCTGGCGTCGCTTCGGAATGCGTCGAGACCAAAGATGGCCCGACCATCTGGGAAGACCATTTCTACCCCGAGATCATTGATCCCGAGACTGGCGAAGTGCTGCCGGACGGTGAGCTCGGCGAGCTGGTATTCACGTCGTTGACCAAGGAAGCGCTGCCAATCATCCGTTACCGAACGCGCGATCTGACCCGCCTCCTGCCAGGCAGCGCACGTACCATGCGCCGCATGGAAAAGATCACGGGCCGCTCGGACGACATGATGATCGTGCGCGGCGTCAACGTGTTCCCGACGCAGATCGAAGAATTGCTACTCAAGCAACACGCCCTCGCGCCGCACTATCAAATCGTGCTGACGAAGGAAGGCCCGCTCGACGTATTGACGTTGAACGTCGAGCCCTGCCCGGAATCAGCGCCGGATACTGCCGCGTTGACCACGGCAAAACAGGCGTTGACCTACGACATCAAGGCACTGATCGGCGTCAGCGCCATCGTGAACGTGCTGGGTGTGAACGGTATCGAGCGTTCGGTGGGCAAGGCACGGCGTGTGGTAGACAAACGGAAGTCGGGGCTTTAAGCGAAGCGCCGAAGGTTGATGCTTGATAACGGGGCTGATCGGCGTCGGCGCCGTTATCAAACCAGAAGCCAGAAACCAGCGATCAGGAAGATCCCGCCGGCGCGCCCCCAAACCCTCACGAATTCGGCAACAACAACCACATCCGGCCGCCCTGCTTCATCTTGCCGGCCAGATCGCCGGCGTCGTCGCCGAGACCCCAGAAGTAGTCCGCGCGCACGCCGCCTTTGATCGCGGACCCCGTGTCCTGCGCAAAGACGAGGCGGTTCATCGGCGAGTTCGTCAACGGTCGCGTGGTCTGCAAGAACACCGGCGTACCTAGCGGAATCGAAGTCGGATCCACCGCGATCGATCGCTCCGGCGTCAACGGCACGCCCAATGCACCGATCGGACCATCCGCACCGCCGCTCGGCGCACTCTCGCCGGACGGCATCTCGCGGAAGAACACGAAGCGCGGATTGGTATCGAGCAATGCGTCGACCCGCGTCGGATTCGCGCGCGCCCATGCCTTGATGCCTTGCATGGTCGCCTGCGCCGGCGTCAGTTCACCGCGATCGAGCAGCCACCGTCCAATCGACTTGTACGGTTGATTGTTCGTGCCGCCAAATCCGACCCGCATCACGCTGCCGTCTTCCATCACGACGCGCCCGGAGCCTTGCACCTGCAGGAAGAACGCTTCGATCGGATCGTCGACCCACACGAGTTCATTGCCGTTGAGCACGCCCGCACGCTCGAGTTGCGCACGCGCCGGCAGCGGCGCACCCGCGCGATAACCGGAAGGCCAGCGATACAGCGCCGTCTGATACACACCATGCCGCGTGCGCGAACCGCGCAGCAACGGCTCGTAGTAGCCGGTGACGAGGCCATCGAGCGTGCCGTCGTTATTGGCTAACTGGAAAGGCGTGAAATACGCCTCGAAAAATGCCCGTGCACTGGTGACGTCCAGATCGTCGATCTGCGAAGCCGCCGCGCATGCGCGGGCCCAGTTGGGTTGACGCGCAAGCCTCAGGCAGTTTTGCCGCAATGCGGCCGTCGCGCCGATCAGGGAATCGTCTTGCCAACCCGGCACCTGCTGCCAGGCCACGGCTGTCAGCCGCGTCGCGGCGATCTGCCCGGGTATGATCGCGGCACCCGTGGGCGGCGAAACCGAAGGCCGCACTGCACCGCCGCCTCCGCAGGAAGCCAGCATTACCGCCACCGAAAGCGCGCCGAGCCATGCTCCGGCCGTGCGGACAAAACGCATACAATGTTCGTTCTTGATGGAAACCGCCATGTCTGATCTGTTCGACGAATACCCGATGCTCATCTTCGCGCTGGAATCGCTCCTCGCGCTCTTCCTGCTCGTCTTTATCGTTGTCTGGACGTCGTCCGGCAAGAAGAAGGCCGCCCGCGCCGCCACCGATGAACAGCAAAAGCAGCAAAAATCCCAGTAAAGCTGCGCTGTAAAGCTTCTTAAAGACCGCGAGCCGCGCTCTCGGTTCAATGCAAAGTACGCGGCATCCGCAGAATGAACTCTGGTACAGGTGCGTCGAAGCGCTCGCCGTCCTCGGCAACGCAGAAATAGTCGCCACGCATCGTGCCAACGGGCGTGGCGATCACGGCCCAACTCGTATATTCGAAGTGCTCGCCCGGTTTGAGCAGCGGCTGATGCCCGACCACGCCCAGGCCTTTCACTTCCTGAACATTGTTTTCGCTGTCGGTGATCACCCAGTGACGCGCAATCAACTGCGCGGGCACCTGACCGCTGTTACGGATGGTCAGCGTGTATGCAAACGCATACTGGCGGCGCTCCGGGTCCGACTCTTCGGGCAGAAACTGCACCTGCGCCGAGACGCTGAATTCGTACTGGCTCATCCTGATTCCGGTCTGGTGAAACGGAGTGTGAAAAATCGCGGGAAGCCCCGAACACCAATGGTTTGCGGGCACATTGGCGAAGCGGCGCCTATGGTTTGGCATTCTGCTTGATGCGCGGCATGCCCGCAACCGGACAAATCCCTTTGGCCAAGGGCCGCTAAGGCGTTTTGTCACTTTCGCCATGCGTTGTCGCTGCCGGCCTCAACTCGCCCCCAAGCCGGTTCGGAAGCGTACAAACCGGTAAAATGGCGTTTTCCCGCTTGCATCCGCCCCCGCCATGACGCAATTCCGCATTGCCCCCAGCATTCTGTCCGCCGATTTCGCCCGCCTCGGCGAAGAAGTCCGCAACGTTGTCGCCGCCGGCGCCGACTGGATTCACTTCGACGTGATGGACAACCATTACGTGCCGAACCTGACAATCGGCCCACTCGTCTGCGAAGCGATCCGCCCGCACGTGGACGTGCCGATCGACGTGCACCTGATGGTGCGCCCGGTCGACCGTATCGTGCCGGACTTCGCCAAGGCCGGCGCGAACCTGATCAGCTTCCACCCGGAAGGCTCGGACCATATCGACCGCACGCTGTCGCTGATTCGCGACCACGGTTGCAAGGCGGGCCTCGTGTTCAACCCGGCCACATCGCTGAACCATCTGGACTACGTGATGGACAAGGTCGATCTGGTGCTGATCATGTCGGTGAATCCGGGCTTCGGCGGTCAATCGTTCATTCCTGAGGCGCTCGTCAAACTGCGCGAAGCGCGCAAGCGGATCGATGCCTACAAGGAAAAGACCGGCCGCGAGATTCACCTCGAAGTGGACGGCGGCGTGAAGGTCGACAACATCGCCGAAATCGCGGCGGCTGGCGCGGACACGTTCGTGGCAGGTTCGGCGATCTTCGGTGCGCCGGATCACAAGGCGGTGATCGACAAGATGCGCGCCGCACTCGCCAACATCGAGCACTGATATCCCGCACGAGAAATGACGACTCCGTTCCCTGCCCCAACCTTCACCGGCCCGCGCCTGCAAGCCGCGATCATCGACCTCGACGGCACGATGATCGATACCGCAGACGATTTCACCGCCGGCCTGAACGGCATGCTTGCGCAACTCGACGCGACGGAAACCTCGCGCGAGGAAGTGGTCGGCTACATCGGCAAGGGCTCGGAGAATCTGATTCGCCGTGTGCTGGCCGAGCGCTTCGAAACGGACCACGCACAGGACCGTTTCGACGAAGCGCTCGCGATCTATCAGGAGGAATACGCCAAGATCAACGGCGTGCACACACGGCTGTACCCCGAGGTCGAAGCCGGCCTCAGCGCCATGCGCGACGCCGGCCTCAAACTCGCGTGCGTCACCAACAAGCCGCACCGGTTCGCCGTCGAATTGCTGGAGCAATACGGGCTCAGCCAGTATTTCAGCGTCGTGCTCGGCGGCGACAGCCTGCCGAAAAAGAAGCCTGATCCGCTGCCGATGATCACCGCCGCAGCGCAACTAGGCGTCACACCGGAAACCACGGTCGCCATCGGCGATTCGGAAAACGATGCGCTGGCAGGCCGCGCGGCGGGCATGGCAACGCTGACGCTGCCGTACGGCTACAACCACGGCCGATCTGTACAAGAAATAAAATCCGATGGTATAGTTGCCTCGCTGCTCGATGCCGCCAAGGCTATCGCAGCGCACCATTCCACGACCTGAAAAGTCCCTCATCCTCATGTTTCTGAATAAAAAACGGAGTCTGATTAGCATCGACCGGGGAGCCTGGCCCTGGCGTCGCTGGTCGCGCTAACCTCGCCTGAGGTACGCTGAAGCTCGTCTTCGGCAACCGTTTTTTACTTCGCTGCGCTCACGCGTTTTTTCCATCACCTTGTTTCGCTGCATCGGTTGATTTGGCGTTCGTGTACCCGCAAAGTACATCTATGCGCTGAAATCCCTTGCATGCGTCGATGGGAAACTCGCGCCGGTCGGTATCATCGTGTCGAAACGTCGAACGAACGCCTGACCGGCTGCGTAACGCCCCGCTTTGTCCGACGCATAGTGCCGTCTGACGTACGTACAGGATCGGAACATGACCGAACTCGAATTCCAGTCCCTCGCCAACGAGGGTTTCAACCGCATTCCGCTGATCGCCGAAGCGCTCGCCGACCTCGAAACGCCGCTCTCGCTGTACCTGAAGCTTGCGCAGAGTGAACGCAACGGCGCTAACTCGTTCCTGCTGGAATCGGTGGTGGGCGGTGAGCGTTTTGGCCGCTATTCGTTCATCGGATTGCCGGCGCGCACGCTGCTGCGCACCCGCAACGGCGTATCGGAAGTCGTACGCGACGGCAAAGTCGTCGAAACGCACGAGGGCGATCCGCTCGAGTTCATCCAGCAATTCCAGGGCCGCTTCAAAGTGGCGCAGCGCCCCGGTTTGCCGCGTTTCGCTGGCGGCCTCGCGGGCTACTTCGGCTACGACGCGGTGCGCTACATCGAGAAAAAGCTCGCGCACACCGCACCGAAAGACGATCTGAATCTGCCGGACATTCAGTTGCTGCTCACCGAAGAAGTCGCGGTGATCGACAACCTCGCGGGCAAGCTCTACCTGGTGGTGTACTCCGATCCGACGCAGCCTGAGGCGTACACCAAAGCCAAGCAGCGTCTGCGTGAATTGCGTCAGCGTTTGCGCACGACCGTGCAGCCGCCGGTCACGTCGGCCAGCGTGCGCACCGAGACCTACCGCGAGTTCGCCAAAGATGATTACCTCGCCGCCGTGCGCCAGGCGAAGGAATACATCGCCGCCGGCGAGTTGATGCAGGTGCAGGTCGGCCAGCGTCTGATCAAGCCATACCGCGACAATCCGCTGTCGCTGTATCGCGCGCTGCGCTCGCTGAATCCGTCGCCCTATATGTACTTCTACAACTTCGGCGACTTCCACGTGGTCGGCGCGTCGCCGGAAATTCTGGTGCGTCAGGAAAAGCGTGGCGAAGATCGCATCGTGACGATCCGGCCGCTCGCCGGCACCCGTCCGCGCGGCAACACGCCGGAACGCGATGCCGAACTCGCCACCGAACTGCTGAACGATCCGAAGGAAATCGCCGAACACGTGATGCTGATCGACCTCGCGCGTAACGACGTGGGCCGTATTTCGCAGATCGGTTCGGTGGTCGTCACCGATCAGATGGTGATCGAGAAGTACTCGCACGTGCAGCACATCGTGAGCTCGGTCGAAGGCAAGCTGAAACCCGGCACTACCAACTTCGACGTGCTGCGCGCCACCTTCCCGGCCGGCACGTTATCCGGCGCGCCGAAGGTTCGCGCGATGGAACTGATCGACGAACTGGAGCCGGTCAAGCGTGGCCTCTACGGCGGCGCCGTCGGTTATCTGTCGTTCACCGGCGAAATGGATCTGGCGATCACGATCCGCACCGGCGTGATCGCAAACGGCAATCTGTATGTGCAGGCGGCAGCGGGTGTAGTCGCGGATTCGGTGCCGGAATCCGAATGGCAAGAGACCGAGAACAAGGCGCGCGCCGTGCTGCGCGCCGCCGAGCAGGTTCAAGACGGCCTCGATAGCGACTTCTGACCGGAGACACACCATGCTGCTTATGATCGACAACTACGACTCGTTCACCTACAACCTGGTGCAGTACTTCGGCGAACTCGGCGAAGACGTGCGCACCTATCGGAACGACGAAATCACGCTGGACGAAATTGCGAAGCTCAACCCGGAGCGCATTTGCCTGTCGCCCGGCCCGAGCAACCCGCAACATGCCGGCATCACCCTCGACGTGCTGCGCGAATTCGCCGGCAAGACGCCGATTCTGGGCGTCTGCCTCGGCCATCAGGCGATCGGCGAAGCATTCGGCGGCCGTGTGGTGCGAGCGCAAACCATCATGCACGGCAAGGTCAGCACGATCGAAACCGACTGCAAAGGCGTATTCGCCGATCTGCCGAAGCATTTCGTCGTGACGCGTTATCACTCGCTCGCGATCGAACGCGAATCACTGCCGGCTTGTCTCGAAGTGTCCGCATGGACCGAAGACGGCGAAATCATGGGCGTGCGTCACAAGGAACTGGCCGTTGAAGGCGTGCAGTTCCATCCGGAATCGATCCTGTCCGAACACGGTCACGCCTTGCTCGAAAACTTCGTGAAGCAGTCGAAGACCGCTCACCGCACCGCTTGATAAAGAGAGACGAAATCATGTCGATTACGCCCCAGGAAGCGCTGCAACGCACGATCGAGCACCGCGAAATTTTCCACGACGAAATGCTGCATCTGATGCGGCTCATCATGCGCGGCGAACTATCGCCCGTGATGTCGGCGGCGATCATTACCGGCTTGCGCGTCAAAAAAGAGACCATCGGCGAAATCACCGCCGCCGCCACGGTGATGCGTGAATTTGCCCGGCACGTCGAGGTGCAGGACAACTCAAACTTCGTCGATATCGTCGGCACCGGCGGCGACGGCTCGCACACCTTCAATATTTCCACGGCGACGATGTTCGTCTCGGCTGCGGCGGGCGCTAAAGTCGCGAAGCACGGCGGCCGCGGCGTGTCGAGCAAGTCAGGCAGCGCGGACGTGCTCGAAGCACTCGGCGTGAACATCGATCTGCAACCGGAACAGGTGGCGGCGTCGATTGCGGAAACCGGCATGGGCTTCATGTTCGCGCCGAACCATCATCCGGCCATGAAGAACATCGCGCCGGTGCGCCGCGAACTCGGCGTGCGGACCATCTTCAATATTCTTGGGCCACTGACCAACCCGGCCGGCGCGCCCAATCAACTGATGGGCGTATTCCACGGGGATCTCGTCGGTATTCAGGTGCGCGTGATGCAGCGCCTCGGCGCGAAGCACGTGCTGGTGGTGTACGGTATGGACGGTATGGACGAGGTCTCGCTCGGCGCGGCAACGCAAGTCGGCGAGCTGCGCGACGGCCAGATCCACGAGTACGAAATTCACCCGGAAGACTTTGGCATGCAGATGGTGTCGAACCGTACGTTGAAAGTAGCCGACGCGGCCGAATCCAAACTGATGCTGCTCGAAGCGCTCGACAACAAGCCGGGCGTCGCGCGTGAAATCGTCACGCTGAACGCGGGCACGGCGCTCTATTCGGCGAACGTGGCGGCTTCGATTGCGGACGGCATCCAGTTGGCCCGCGAAGCGATCGCGAGCGGCAAGGCACGCGCGAAGGTCGACGACCTGGTCCGCTTCACCCAGCAATTCAAGCAGTAATTACGTAGCGAGACACTCATGAGCGACATCCTCGACCGCATCATCTCGGTCAAACGCGAAGAAGTCCGCGCGGCTGAACAGAGCGCGCCGCTCGAAGAGCTGCGCCTCGAAGCATCCTCGCGCGACATCCGCGATTTCGTCGGCGCATTGCGCGCGAAACATGCGGCCGGCCTGGCCGCGGTGATCTCCGAAGTGAAGAAGGCAAGCCCGTCGAAAGGCGTGCTGCGCGAAAACTTCGTCCCCGCCGAAATCGCGCGTTCGTATGAGAAGCACGGTGCGGCCTGCTTGTCCGTACTCACCGACGTCCAGTTCTTCCAGGGCAGCGTGGCATATCTCGAGGAGGCGCGCGCCGCCTGCAGCCTGCCGGTGCTGCGCAAGGACTTCATCGTGGATCCGTACCAGATCGTCGAAGCCCGTGCGATGGGTGCCGACGCGATCCTGCTGATCGCGGCCGCGCTGGAAACCTCGCAGATGCAGGACCTCGAAGCGCTCGCGCATTCGTTAGGCCTCGCAGTGCTGGTCGAAGTGCATGACCACAATGAGCTGATGGAATCGCTGACGTTGAAGACGCCGCTGATCGGCATCAACAACCGCAACCTGCGCACCTTCGAAACATCGATCGAGACGACCATCGGCATGCTCGAATCGATTCCGGACGACCGCATCGTCGTCACGGAGTCGGGCATTCTGTCGCGTCAGGATGTCGAACGTCTGCGGGCGATGGACGTGCATACATTCCTCGTCGGTGAGGCGTTCATGCGCGCGGAAGAGCCGGGTGTGGAACTTGCGCGTATGTTTTTCTAAGCGCGATTTCAACATTCAGCGGACGCTGCGGAGCACACGATGGGCATGGAACGTGAAATCAAACTGGCACTGCCGGTGAGCCAGGTGGAAGCGGCGACAAAGTGGTTCGTCGCACGCACTGGCAAAGAGGGTCGCCCAATCGAATTGGCGAATATCTACTTCGATACGCCGGGGCTTGTGCTGGCTACGTCGAAAAGCGCGCTGCGTCTGCGGCATACGCCGGACGGCTGGCTGCAAACGTTCAAGACCGTGGGCAACGCGAAGGACGGGCTGCATAGCCGGCACGAGTGGGAAATGCCGGTGGCGGGCGAGAAACTCGAAATCGACGCCTTGCTGCACGCATGCGACGAACCCGCTGCCGCCGAGGCCTTGCGTCAGGCGGCGCCTGAACTGATCGAACTGTTCCGAACGAATTTCACCCGCACGTTGTGGAATGTCGAACTGGACGGCTCGAAAGTCGAAGCCGCGATCGACCAGGGCAACGTGCTCGCTGAAGTGAACGGAGAACTCCGCCGCGCGCCGATCTCCGAAGTCGAGCTCGAACTGAAGTCCGGCAACGAAGCCGCACTCAACACGCTCGCGAGCGAACTCGGCAAACAGGTCGCCGGCCTTGCACCGGACAACATTAGCAAGGCACAACGCGGGTATCAGTTGCGGGCATCTTGAGCAACAGCACGTTTGCTGCGACACTTCCCCGCCATGACCTCAGCCTCCCGCACTCGCTCCAATTCGTCGCAAGCCTCGTTGTTCGGCGACGCCTCTGCCACGCCGGTCAGTACAAGTGCTCAGCCGGAGCCGACACCCACAGCCGCCGGCTCGCCGCCGCCAACGCTCGAAGCCCAATTTGCCGCCCTGCCTCCGGCCTGGCGCGCACACCTCACACCGTTCATCGAAAGCGACGCCTACGCGCCCTTGTGCCGTTTCGTCGACGGTGAACGCGCGGCCGGCAAAACCGTCTACCCCGCAGACGTCTTCCGTGCCCTACGCCTCACCAGCCCCGACGAAGTCAAAGTCGTGATCCTCGGCCAGGATCCGTATCACGGTGAAGACCGCGGCACGCCGCAAGCACACGGACTGGCGTTTTCAGTCGCGCCGAACGTACGCACGCCGCCGTCGCTGCGCAACATCTTCAAGGAGATCGCCGCGAGCCTCGGCCACGAGCCGCCGCGTCATGGCTGCCTCGATACATGGGCCAAACAGGGCGTGCTGCTATTGAACACGGTGCTGACCGTCGAGCGCGATTCGGCCGCTAGTCACGCGAAACGCGGCTGGGAGAAATGTACCGATACGCTGATCCACGAACTGGCCATGCGCCATGACGGCCTCGTGTTCATGCTGTGGGGCGCGCATGCGCAAGCCAAACGCGCGTTGCTTGGCGGCAAGTCGCATTACGTGCTGGAAGCGCCGCATCCGTCGCCGCTGTCGGCGCATCGCGGCTTTCTCGGCTGCGGGCACTTTGCGTCGGCCAACGACTATCTCGTGAAGCACGGCCGCGAACCAATCGACTGGCGCTTGCCCGACGAAGCGCAGATGCTGGCCTAACGCCCGTCGCGCGAAGCACTCCGACACCGGCCACCCAAGACCACTACCGCAAAAACAAAAACGCCACGGAATTCACACCCCGTGGCGTTTTTCATTCCACCGCGCCGCGATCACGCCGCGCGGGACAAACCTCAAACCTTACGCAGCGGCGATCGCTTCACGCGCGCCAGCCAATGCGGCGGTAGCAGCGTCCGGACCCATGTTCAGGCCTTCGGCGTAGATGAAGTTCACGTCGGTCATGCCGAGGAAGCCGAGGAAGCTCTTCAGGTACGGCGTTTGGCTGTCGTTCGGCGTGCCCAGATACTTGCCGCCGCGTGCCGAAACCACGTGGACCTTCTTACCCTTCACGAGACCTTCCGGACCGTTCGCCGTATATTGGAACGTGATGCCGGCGCGTGCGATGAAGTCGAAGTACGTCTTCAGTTGCGACGAGATGCCGAAGTTGTACATCGGTGCGCCGATCACGATGATGTCGGCGGCTTGCAGTTCGGCGATCAGCGCTTCGCTGCGCGCAGCGATCGCGGCTTGTTCCGGCGTGCGTTGGTCAGCCGGCGTGAAGAACGCGCCGAGGACGGCGTCGTCCAGGTGCGGCAGCGGTTCAGCTTGCAGGTTGCGGACGACGACTTGCGCGCCCGAATTCGATTGTTGCAGCTTTGCGGTCAGCTCGTTGACGAGAAGCGTCGAGTTCGCGCCTTGCGAGCGGGCTGCCGAGTTAATTTGCAGGATCGTGGTCATGGTTGACTCCAGTAGGGGCGCGCAGTTTTGCGCGAGTGGAGCCATTGTGATTTTTTACCTGCCCGGGAAAAAGCCATCCGGCAGCGAAGGATTGTTGCACCAGTAGAACAATCCCCCGCCCTGAACCACCGATTAAGGGCTGTCCGGATTACGATCAGCTTGCCAGCCAACGCTCCCGCGCCTTGCGCGTGACCGGCCGTTTATCGGTGACGGTCAGCTTGTAGCGCGCCACGTCCGGCCCGTCCAGCTTGACTTGCGCGATGCGCAGCTCGTCGCGGCGGAAGGCGTGGACTTCGACCTTCGCGCCCGGCAGATAGCGCGACAGCAGCGAATCAAGATTCGAGCCGGTGACGCGCAGACCGTCGAGTGCGATCAGCACATCGCCCGCCGAGAGGCCGGCCTTCTGCGCCGCGCTGCCGTCGTGAACGGCCGCCAGCGTGCAATCCGCCCCGCCGCGCACACGCGCGCCGAGTGACGGCTTACCATTCTTCTCGAGTTCGGGAGCAAGCGTGACGCCAAAAGGCGCGAGCAGCGTGTCGAGGGGCAGATCGCCTGTACCGTAGACGGCCTCAGTGAACAACTCGCCCAGCTGCACGCCGGTCGCTTCAGCAAAAATCGCCTCGACTTCGCTTTCTTCGACACCAACGGGCTTGCCGCGGTAGAAGTCGCGCCCAAAGCGCTGCCATAGCAGACGCATCACGTCGTCGAGCGATTTGCGGTTGTCAGTCTGCGCACGAATCGTCAGATCGAATGCAAGCGCGACGAGCGAACCCTTGGTGTAATAGCTGACGATCGCGTTCGGCGCGTTTTCGTCCTGCCGATAGTATTTGACCCAGGCGTCGAACGAGCTTTCGGCCACCGTTTGCTTCAGACGGCCGCTGCCACGCTGCACGCCACCAACTACCTTGCCGAGCAAGCCGAAATAGTCGTCCTGCGAGATCAGGCCGCTGCGCACCAGGATCAGATCGTCGTAGTAAGAGGTGAAGCCTTCGAACAGCCACAGCAGCGACGTGTAGTTTTCGACGCTCAGGTCGTACGGCGCGAACACGGCCGGCTTGATACGCTTCACGTTCCAGGTGTGGAAGTATTCGTGGCTGCACAGTCCGAGGTAGGTCCGGTAGCCCTCGCTGGGCGCGTCGCGCCCTTCCACCGGCAGATCGCCGCGGTTGCAGATCAACGCCGTCGAGGCGCGATGCTCCAGTCCGCCATAACCATCGGTGACGGCCTGCGTCATGAACACGTAGCGATCCATCGGCGCTTTCTTCGACTTCGGCTCGAACAGCGCGATCTGCGTTTCGCAGATACGCTTCAGATCGGCGGACAGACGGGCCATATCGAGGCCGATCACGCGACCCGCGATCACGATGTCGTGCGGCACACCGTGCGCCTTGAAGGTCGCAAGTGCGAATTCGCCCAACGTCACCGGATGATCGATCAACTCATCGTAGTTATGCGTGCGATATTCGCCGAAGCCATAACGCTTCGTGCCCCGTGCCTCCGGCAAAGCAGTGGCGACACGCCAATCACGATACGCCGCGCCTTCCGGCTTCTGGATATCGACCAGGCACTGTGCGTCTTCGTGACCGAGCGGCGACAGAAATACGCTGGTGCCGTTGAAAAAGCCCGTCGTGTCGTCCAGATGCGCGGCGCGCACCGACAGATCCCATGCATACACCTCGTAGCGCAGCGTCAACGCGCCTTTGACGGGCGCGGCCTGCCACGTGTGCTTGTCGGTCTTTTCGACGCGCACCTTGCGGCCCGCTTCATTGGTGGCCCGCAACGTGACGATATTGCGCGCGAACTCGCGCACCATATAGCTGCCCGGAATCCACACCGGCAGCATGAAACGCTGGCCGGCCGGATCGGGATCGGCGACGGTCACGGTGACTTCGAACAGGTGGGCGGCGGGTTGCTTCGGAACGATGGTGTAGCGGATCGGCTTCATCGGCGGCGACTAGAAGTGTTCTGGCGGGGAGGTTCGGGCTTGATGTGAAAGGAGGCGCACTGCGCGCCTCCTTTCTTCGACTGGTGCTGCGTGCTCAGTGCACGGCGGACATTTCCCTGTCCAGCCGGTCGGCCGGCACGGCGCCGGGCAGGCGGCGGCCGTCGGCGAGGAACACGGTCGGCGTACCGTCGACGTTCATCGCGCGGCCGAGCGCCAGGTTCTTGTCGATCGCGGCGGTGTCGCAGGTGCCGGCTGCCGTAGGCGCCTGATGATCCTGCATCCACGATTCCCACGCCTTCGCGCGGTCAGTCGAGCACCAGATCGACTTCGACTTGGCAGTCGAATCCGGCGACAGCACCGGGTACAGGAAGGTGTAGACCGTGACGTTATCGATCGACTTGAGCGAGGTCTCGAGCTGCTTGCAGTACGGGCAGTTCGGGTCGGAGAACACGGCGATCTTGCGCGCGCCGTTGCCCTTCACGACCTTCACCGCGTTCGCGAACGGCAGGCTCGCGAAGTCGATGCGGTTGGTTTCCGCCAAACGCGCTTCCGTCAGATTCTTGCGGGTCTTCGCGTCGACCAGGTCGCCGAGCATGAGGTAATCACCGTTCGCATCGCTATAGATGATCTGCGTGCCGAGATTCACTTCATAGATGCCGGCAATCGGCGACTTCGTCACGCTCTTGATCGTCACGTCAGTCAGACGTGTTTGCAGGGTGGCTTTGAGCTTATCGGTGGCCTGGTCGGCCTGTGCGGAGCAGCCGATTGCGACGGCAGCGATCGCGAGCACGGCGGCCGCGACGCGGAAGGATTTTTTCATGCTGAATTCCTGGAGTTCAATCGCGCGCGAGGCGCGTTTTTTTGGGGCGTTTCTGGTCTGACCAGAATGGCGTCCGTCCGTTCATGATACCCGTCTCGCCGGCCGGGTATGCCGGCTCGGGCGCATTACCCCATTAGCCGAGCGCGGCTGATACCAGCCAGCGCTTGATGAACGGCTGCGCGCCGACAAACGCCATGCCGGTATTGCGCAGCACCTTGGCAAACGGACCGGGCGCGGAGAAGAGCTTTTGCAGGCCGTCCGTGGCAATCATCAGTGCGCGGATGTCTTCGCGGCGGGAGCGTTCGTAACGGCGCAGCAACACCATGTCGCCGAGATCACGGAACGCTTCCTTGCCGGCGACCGTTTCGGCAAGCGCCGCGACATCGCGCAAACCGAGGTTCATGCCCTGGCCCGCCAACGGGTGAATCAGATGCGCGGCATCGCCAACCAGCGCGACGTGCGGCGCCACGAGCTTATCGACGGTTTGCAGCGCGAGCGGGAAGCCTTGCGCGGGCGTCACGCATTCCAGCGCGCCGAACTGCTCGCCCGTCACGCGCTCGACTTCAGCCGCGAGTTGCGCCGGATCGAGCGCGAGCAGTTGCTCGGCGTGCTCGGTGCGCGCCGACCAGACCAGCGACACGTGGCCGTCCGGCATCGGCAGCAGCGCGATGATTTCGCCGTCTTTGAACCATTGGTAAGCGGTTTCGCTATGCGGCTTTTCGGCCTTGAAATTCGCGACCACGCCGGTTTGCTTGTAGTCGCGCCGATCCATCTTCGAGCCGATCTGCGCGCGTACCCACGAATGCGCACCGTCCGCGCCGACCACCAGATCGGCCTCGAGCACGTTGCCGTTGGCAAGACCGACGCTTGCGCCGTCGGCGGTAAAGTCCAGCGCCTGTGCGCGCGTGTCGATCCAGGTGAGATTCGGCTGGAAACGCAGCGCGGCATCCAGCGCACGCTCGATCACTGACGATTCGACGATCCACGCCAATTGCGGCACGGACGCCTGAAATGCGGAAAAGTGGAGTTCGGCATGCGCATCGCCATAGACACGCATGTCGTAGACGGGTCCGAGCTTGGACAGATCGAGCGCCTGCCAGACCCGCAAGCGCTCCAGCAAAGCCTGCGAACTCGACGACAGCGCGTAGACCCGCGAGTCGAACGTGGCGCCGGCCTCCGGCGCCGCGCAGGGTTGCGCGAGCAGCGCCACGCGCAGTCCGCCTTGCGTCAGCGCCAGCGCCGCGGTCTTGCCGACGAGCCCGCCACCGATCACGGCGGCATCAAAGGTCTGGTGGTGTGCGTTCATCCGCGCATTATAGCCGCGGGGGTTGCGGGGGACGGATCGAGCGCCCCGCTCTACCGCAGGCAGATCAAGAACCCCATCCGAACGGGTTACAATTGCGCTTTCCGTGACAAAACTCGCCCAGAATCGTCGAGGCAACGCCCCGATCTGGTGTCTTGTCCCGCTCCGCTGCACTCGCTTCGCCACGCCAAACGCGAAGGCTTTCCGAATCCTGCACACAGCGTCGAGCGCATCACGCAACTTACTGATTCACTGAAGGATTTCCATGAGCCTCAAATGCGGCATCGTCGGCCTGCCTAACGTCGGCAAGTCCACCCTGTTCAACGCGCTGACCAAGGCGGGCATTGCCGCCGAAAACTATCCGTTCTGCACGATCGAGCCGAACGTCGGCATCGTCGAAGTACCGGACGCGCGTCTGAAGGCGCTCGCCGAAATCGTCAAGCCGGAGCGCATCCTGCCGGCCGTGGTGGAATTCGTCGACATCGCCGGTCTCGTGGCCGGTGCGAGCAAGGGCGAAGGCCTGGGCAACCAGTTCCTCGCGAACATTCGCGAAACCGATGCGATCACGCACGTGGTGCGCTGCTTCGAAGACGAAAACGTGATTCACGTCGCGAACAAGGTCGATCCGCTGTCGGATATCGAAGTGATCAACACCGAGTTGGCACTGGCCGACCTCGCGACCGTCGAAAAAGCGCTGTCGCGCTATTCGAAGGCGGCCAAGTCGGGTAACGACAAGGAAGCCATCAAGAACGCCGCGGTGCTGGAAAAGGTGCGCGCGCAGCTCGACCAGGCCAAGCCGGTCCGCGCGCTCGACCTGTCGGATGAAGAAAAGGCCACGCTCAAGCCGTTCTGCCTGATCACCGCCAAGCCGACCATGTACGTCGCCAACGTGAAGGACGACGGTTTCGAAAACAACCCGCACCTCGACGCAGTCACGAAGTTCGCGGCAGCCGAAGGCGCGCCGGTCGTCGCCGTGTGCGCAGCGATCGAAGCGGAGATCGCCGACCTCGAAGAAGCGGACATGGAAGTGTTTCTCCAGGACATGGGCATGGACGAGCCGGGCCTGAACCGCGTGATTCGTGCGGCTTTCAAGTTGCTGGGCCTGCAGACCTACTTCACGGCCGGCGTGAAGGAAGTGCGCGCGTGGACGATCCATATCGGCGATACCGCACCGCAGGCAGCGGGCGCGATCCACACCGACTTCGAGCGCGGCTTCATTCGCGCGCAGACGATCGCCTTCAACGACTACATCACCTACAAGGGTGAACAAGGTGCGAAGGAAGCCGGCAAGATGCGCGCGGAAGGCAAGGAATACGTCGTCCACGACGGCGACGTGATGAACTTCCTGTTCAACGTTTGAGGCTTCGCCTCGGCGTCAGGCGGCGATCAGCGAAAGGCTGAGCGCCGCCATACTGGAAGAAGAAAGCCCGCGAAATGCGGGCTTTTTTATTGCCCGCTCTGCGCCCCCTTCCGCGCCTCGCACCGAAGCGGCATAGCCATATTTGCCTTCACGGCCGCCATTTGCAGCGGCGAATCGACCAGCACCGCATCGATCCCCAGACACGCAGCCGCCCGATAATCGTCCGCGTCGTTCACCGCGATCGCGACGATCCGCACATCGGACTTCTGCCGGAAGCACGCGACCGTCGCGGGCGTCCACAAGCTGGCCTGCACATCCGAGCGCCCCTCGCCGAGCGTGAATTTTTCCACCACCGTCATCTGCCGGTGCAATTCGAATGCTGCGGCGGTGTGTTCAGCCGGTGCGTCCACACAGCCCTGGTTGAGCAGTACGCGCACAAGCCGCGCCCGTGTCGTGTCCCGCGACTCGAACAGTCTGGCCTGCGAATAGGCGGCGAAGCTCTGTTGATAGTCAGCTTCAGTCGAATAAATCGTCACGCGTGACCACGCGCTTTCTTCGTTGAGCACTTGTGCCACCGCCTGCGCCTGAGGCGCAGCCGGTAATGCTTTCATATCCAAAATAATCGGCATGGCCGGCGGGATGGTGCGCAACGCTTCGCGCAGCGTCGGAATACCGAGCGGGTGATCGCGATAGGGATATGTGGCGCCGCGGCGAAAACTCCAGCCGGCGTTCACACGCGCGAGTTCTGCCGCCGTGAAGGCGGACACCGGCCCCTTCGTATCGGTCAACGCCGACAGATCGGCCGGCCGGTACAACACCGGCACGCCGTCCTTGCTCAACTGAACCGTGAGCCACATTGCGTCGGCATGATGGGCGATCGACAGGCGAATCGCTTCGAGCGTGTTTTCGGGCGCGTCGCCCGTGCCGCCGCGATGCGCGATGATCTTCGGCAACGAGGTCACCGTCGACTGCCCGTCATTCGTGGTGGTGGGCGTCAGTGCACATCCCGCGAGCAGGATGAGACTCGCCATCAAGCCGAAAACCGCCAATCGTACTGAACTCTGCATCTGGAATCCTGATTAATAAGCACGCTGATCAACCGTGCATTGTTTCCGTTTCGTGACAGCCGATGTTAAATTGCGGCAGTCGACGCCTCTCGAAAGCGGGCTTCCGCCAGGCGACTGACGCCGGACTGTCATCGAACACAAATAGAATCGCGCGATTCCCATCCGCGCCCGTTCCGTCAGCAATCAATTGCATGGGACCGGAGTAAGCGCTAAAGCGCTAATCCCGGTCGACAAAGGAGATCAAATCGATGCGTTGCAAGCCGTTATTCCGTTCACTTTCCGTTGCCGCCGTGTTGAGCCTCGGCATTAGCCAGGCAGCCCAAGCCGCCACTGAAATCCAGTTCTGGCACGCCATGGAAGCCGCTCTCGGCGAGCGTCTGAACGACATCGCCAACGCGTTCAACGCGTCGCAAAGCGACTACAAGATCGTACCGGTGTTCAAGGGCAGCTACGACCAGACGCTCGCCGCCGGCATCGCGGCTTATCGCAGCGGCAACGCGCCGGCCATTCTGCAGGTCTACGAAGTCGGCACCGCGACAATGATGCAGGCGAAGAAAGCCGTGATCCCGGTTTCGGAAGTATTCAAGCAAGCCGGCGTACCGCTCGACGAAAAGGCCTTCGTGCCGACCATCGCCAGCTATTACAGCGACTCCAAGACCGGCGAACTGATCTCGATGCCGTTCAACAGCTCGACGCCGGTGTTGTACTACAACAAGGACGCGTTCAAGAAAGCCGGACTCGATCCGAATCAGCCGCCGAAGACCTGGGCCGAATTGCAGGTGGACGCACAGAAGCTGAAGGCATCGGGCATGGCGTGCGGTTATTCGTCGGGCTGGCAGAGCTGGATTCAGCTCGAAAACTATAGCGCCTGGCATGGCGCGCCGTTCGCGTCGAAGAACAACGGGTTCGACGGCGCCGACGCGCAGCTCGAATTCAACAAGCCGCTGCAGGTCGCGCACATCCAGTTCCTGCAGAACATGCAGAAGGAAGGCACCTTCACGTACGTCGGCCGCAAGGACGAACCGGTGTCGAAGTTCTATAGCGGTGACTGCGGGATCATCACGAACTCGTCGGGCTCGCTTGCCACGATCAAGAAGTACGCGAAGTTTAATTTTGGCACCGGCATGATGCCGTACGACGCCAGCGTGAAGGGCGCGCCGCAGAACGCGATCATCGGCGGGGCGAGCCTGTGGGTGCTGTCGGGTAAAGATCCGGCGGTGTACAAGGGCGTGGCGAAGTTCATGTCTTATCTGTCGTCGGCGCCGGTTGCCGCGAAGTGGCATCAGGACACCGGCTACCTGCCGGTCACGACCGCCGCGTATCAGTTGACCCAGCAGCAAGGCTTCTACGAGAAGAATCCGGGCAGCGATACCGCGATCAAGCAGATGCTTAATAAACCGCCCCTGCCGTACACGAAGGGCTTGCGTCTGGGCAACATGCCGCAGATCCGCACCGTGATCGACGAGGAACTCGAACAGGTTTGGGCGGACAAGAAGACGCCGCAACAGGCACTCGATTCGTCGGTGTCGCGTGGCGACGAGTTGCTGCGCCGCTTTGAGAAAGCCGGTAACTAACCAGGCACCAGCCGGCAAGGTTTCGGTGCATTCGCACCGAAACCTGTCGTTGTAGAAGAACCTCGGGAATTCTCAATGGAAAAGCGCTCCAGCTTCGGCACCAGCGTGCTGCCCTACCTGCTTGTCGCGCCGCAACTCCTGATCACGCTGCTGTTCTTTCTGTGGCCGGCAGGCGAAGCGCTGTGGCAATCCACGCAGAGTCAGGACGCGTTCGGCACGTCGAGCGAGTTTGTCGGGCTTGCCAATTTCAAGCAGTTGTTCGCCGATCCGCTTTACCTGTCGTCGTTCAATACGACGCTGATTTTCTGTGCGCTCGTCACCGTGTTCGGATTGGTGATTTCGCTTCTGCTGGCGGTCTGTGCGGATCGCGTGACACGCGGCGCCAAGGCTTATCAGACACTGCTGATCTGGCCGTACGCTGTGGCACCCGCGATCGCCGCCGTGTTGTGGTCGTTCCTGTTCAATCCGAGCATCGGCCTCGTCACCTATGCGCTCGCCAAGTACGGCATCGTGTGGAATCACGCATTGAATGCGGGCCAGGCGATGTTTCTGGTGGTGCTGGCTTCGGTGTGGAAGCAGGTCAGCTACAACTTTCTGTTCTTCTACGCCGGCTTGCAGGCAATTCCGCGTTCGCTGATCGAAGCGGCGGCCATCGACGGCGCCGGTCCGGTCAGGCGCTTCTTCGGCATCGCGCTGCCATTGCTTTCGCCGACCAGCTTCTTCCTGCTGGTGATCAATATCACCTACGCCTTCTTCGACACCTTCCCGGTGATCGACGCCGCCACCGGCGGCGGTCCGGCGCAGTCCACCCGCACGCTGATCTACAAGATTTTCGCCGAAGGCTTCCAGGGGCTGGACATCGGCAGTTCGGGCGCGCAGTCCGTCATCCTGATGGTGATCGTCGTCGCATTGACGGTCGTGCAATTCCGCTTCATCGAACGCAGGGTTCAATACTCATGATCGAGAACCGCCGCGGTTTCGACCTCTTCTGCCATGCGGTGCTGATTCTCGGCGTCGTGCTGGTGGTGTTTCCGGTGTACGTCGCGTTTTGTGCGGCGACGATGAGCGAGCATGAGATATTCAGCGTGCCGCTGTCGCTGGTGCCGAGTACGCATTTGTTCGAGAACATCGCGACGGTCTGGTCGCAAGGCAGCGGCAATGCGGCGGCGCCGTTCGGCCGCATGCTGTTCAACAGCCTCGTGATGGCACTGGTGATTTCGATCGGCAAGATCGCCATCTCGATGATCTCGGCGTACGCGATCGTATTTTTCCGCTTTCCGTTTCGCAATCTGTCGTTCTGGCTGATCTTCATCACGCTGATGCTGCCCGTCGAAGTGCGGATCTTTCCGACCGTCCAGGTTGTGTCGTCGATGCATATGAGCAATACGTACAGCGGTTTGACCTTGCCGCTGATCGCGTCGGCCACCGCCACGTTTCTGTTCAGGCAGTTCTTCATGACGCTGCCCGATGAACTGATGGAAGCGGCGCGTATCGATGGTGCGGGCGCGATGCGTTTCTTCTGGGACGTGGTGCTGCCACTGTCGAAAACGAACATGGCGGCGCTCTTTGTCATCACGTTCATTTACGGCTGGAATCAGTATCTGTGGCCGATCCTGATTACGAGCCAGCAATCGCTGACCACGGCCGTGGTCGGCATCAAAAGCATGATCGCGTCCGGCGACACCGCAACCGAATGGCACCTCGTGATGGCCGCGACGCTGCTTGCGATGCTGCCGCCGCTCGCCGTCGTGCTGACGATGCAACGCTGGTTCGTGCGCGGACTGGTGGACTCGGAGAAGTAACTCGCGCAGCGTGGGCGAGCTTCGGCGTTGGACATGAAAAAAGAACACCGCGCAAAGCGTGGCACGCGCGGCAAGCAACGATAAGGCTAAAACAGCATGGCTGCACTGACTCTGCAAGGCGTTAAAAAGACCTACGACGGCAAACAGTTCGTGTTGCACGGCATCGACGTGGACGTCGCGGACGGCGAATTCGTCGTGATGGTCGGCCCGTCCGGTTGCGGCAAATCGACCTTGCTGCGGATGGTGGCCGGACTCGAAGGCATCTCCGACGGCACCGTTTCGATCTCCGGCAAAGTGGTCAATCGGCTGGAGCCGAAGGATCGCAACATCGCGATGGTGTTCCAGAACTACGCGCTGTATCCGCATATGAGCGTCGCCGACAACATGGGCTACGCGTTGAAGATCGCGGGCGTCGACCGCGCACAGATTGCAAAGCGCGTGGACGCGGCGGCGCAGATTCTCGAGCTCGGGCCGCTGCTCGCACGCAAGCCGCGCGAGTTGTCCGGCGGGCAGCGACAACGCGTCGCCATGGGCCGCGCGATCGTGCGCGAGCCGGCGGTGTTTCTATTCGATGAGCCGCTGTCCAATCTCGATGCACGTCTGCGCGTGCAGATGCGCCTCGAAATCCAGCGCCTGCATGCACGGCTTGCCACGACCAGCCTGTACGTCACCCACGATCAGATCGAAGCGATGACGCTGGCGCAACGCGTGATCGTGATGAACAAGGGCCACGCGGAGCAGATCGGCGCGCCGACCGAGGTCTACGAGCGGCCGGCGACGGTGTTCGTCGCGAGCTTCATCGGCTCGCCGGGGATGAATCTGCTGGAAGGCCGAGTGTCGGATGACGGTTTGACGTTTGAAGTGGCCGGCAACGGTCCGAAGCTGCCGCTTACCGGCGTGGCGTCGATCGGCCGGGAAGTTGCGAAGGGCCGCGAGTGGACGCTCGGCATTCGCCCCGAGCACATGACGCCGGGTCAAGCGGACGCATCCAACGCCACGTTGACCGTCGATTCCTGCGAACTGCTCGGCGCGGACAACCTCGCGCACGGCCGCTGGGGCAAACACGACGTGACCGTGCGGCTGCCGCATACGCACCGCCCCCCGGCTGGCGAAGCGCTGCAAGTCTCGCTGCCCGCGCAGCATCTGCATTTCTTCGATCCGGCGAGTGGACGGCGCGCGAACTGACGTCCCGCTTAAGCCAAACCCGACGTACCCAAAACAATAAAGACTTCAGGACCATGCAAGGCATTGCCTTCCACTGCTTGCGCCGAACAGCAGCGCTCACCGCCGCGCTGCTGTTCACCGCGACCTCGGCGTTCGCGTACGTCGCGCCCGGCACGTCGCCCGACGAAGCGAACCTCAGCAATCACAACACCTATACGAATCGCGACGGCAACACGGTGCATGCGCCTGCGCGCTCCCTTTCGGGCAAGGCGCCAGAAGGCGCGACCGCACGCTGCCGCGACGGCACCTACAGTTTCAGCCGGCATCGCAGCGGCACCTGTTCACGGCACGGCGGCGTAGCGGATTGGTTGTAATGGGGCGGGCGGCAAGCCGCCCCGTTTCCATTCGCGTTGCCGCCCCACCCCCGCCCCGAAGTACAATGCCATCTGCACAACCCGCCCGCGCGCGGGGCGTCGCGAAGTTCGATGCCGAGCTCGACGCCGCGCCGGCCGGCGCCGGGCGCACTGCCCGGCCAACACACCGATTACCCATCCACCCACGACCGCCCGCCCCCACGCGGCCGGCGTCGTCAACGTCTATTGCAAGCAAATGGCCCAATACGTCTTCACCATGAACCGGGTCGGCAAGATCGTGCCGCCCAAGCGCCAAATCCTGAAAGACATCTCGCTGTCGTTTTTCCCCGGCGCGAAGATCGGTTTGCTCGGCCTGAACGGCTCGGGCAAGTCGACGCTGATCCGCATCATGGCCGGTGTGGACAAGGACATCGAGGGCGAAGCCACGCCGATGCCGAACCTGAACATCGGCTATCTGCCGCAGGAACCGCAACTCGATCCGAACAAGACGGTGCGTGAAGCGGTCGAGGAAGGTCTCGGCGACGTCTTCGGCGCGCAAAAGAAACTGGACGAAATCTACGCCGCCTACGCGGAACCGGACGCCGACTTCGACGCGCTCGCCGCGGAGCAGGCCAAGTACGAAGCGATTCTGGCCACCACTGACGGCAGCGCCGAACAGCAGATCGAAATCGCCGCCGACGCGCTGCGTCTGCCGGCGTGGGACGCCAAAATCGAGCATCTGTCGGGCGGCGAAAAACGCCGCGTCGCACTCTGCAAACTGCTGCTCGAAAAGCCGGACATGCTGCTGCTCGACGAACCGACCAACCACCTGGACGCGGAATCGGTCGACTGGCTCGAACAATTCCTCACGCGCTTCCCGGGCACGGTCGTCGCCGTCACCCACGATCGCTACTTTCTCGATAACGCCGCTGAGTGGATTCTCGAACTCGACCGCGGCCACGGCATCCCCTGGAAGGGCAATTACAGCAGCTGGCTCGACCAGAAGGAAGAGCGCCTGAAGCAGGAAGAGTCGTCGGAATCGGCGCGTCAGAAGGCCATCAAGAAGGAACTGGAGTGGGTGCGCCAGAACCCGAAGGGCCGTCAGGCGAAGTCGAAGGCGCGTATCGCCCGCTTCGAGGAACTGAACAGCCAGGACTACCAGAAGCGTAACGAGACCTCGGAAATCTTCATCCCGGTCGGCGACCGCCTAGGTAATGAAGTTATCGAGTTCAAGAACGTCAGCAAGTCGTACGGCGACCGTCTGCTGCTCGACGACGTCAGCTTCAAGATTCCGGCGGGCGCGATCGTCGGCATCATCGGGCCGAACGGCGCCGGTAAGTCGACGCTGTTCCGCATGCTCACCGGCCGTGAACAGCCGGATTCGGGCGAGATCGTGCAAGGCCCGACGGTCAAGCTCGCGTACGTGGATCAAAGCCGCGACGCGCTCGACGGCTCGAAGACCGTGTTCGAAGAAATCTCCGGCGGTGCGGATGTGCTGACGGTCGGCAAGTACGAAACGCCGTCGCGGGCGTACATCGGCCGCTTCAACTTCAAGGGCGGCGATCAGCAGAAGACCGTCGGCAATCTGTCGGGCGGTGAGCGCGGCCGGCTGCATCTGGCGAAGACACTGATCGCGGGCGGCAACGTGCTGCTGCTGGACGAACCGTCGAACGACCTGGACGTCGAAACGCTGCGCGCGCTCGAAGACGCCCTGCTCGAATTCGCCGGCTCCGTCATGGTGATCTCGCACGATCGCTGGTTCCTCGACCGGATCGCGACACACATCCTGGCGTTCGAAGGCGATTCGCAAATCACGTTCTTCGACGGCAACTACCAGGAATACGAAGCGGACAAGCGTGCCCGCCTCGGTGAAGAAGCTGCACGTCCGAAGCGTCTGCGTTACAAGCCGATCGCGCGATAAATCGCTGGCCTGGCGGCCCGCTCGTTGCTTGACGAGCGGGCTGTTTTGCTGGTCGGTTTTTTGCTGACGCTTCGTGGACCGCCTGGCTGACTGCCCGGCCGGCGTGTTTTGCCGGCCGTTTTGCCGGCCGTCCGCCCGTTCATTTTGCTCACCGTTGCGCGCTGGAATTGCTGTGCGTTTGCCGTGCTTTTGCCGGCCAGGCGGTAGGGCACACGCTTTGCGTGCCACGGCGTGATACACGTCGTCCCGGCGGGATGCAGGAACTCCGCCGTATCAAATAGCTGTGCGTCCACCGGGCGCACACACCGGCCGATAACACCCACGCCGCGCCAAGCGCGGCGACGAGGAGGCAAGCATGGCGATGTCGAAGGGCAAGCGCTGGGCGATTGCCGCAGGTGGCGTGCTGCTGGTGCTGATCGTCGTCGCGGTCGGTGCGCTCCAGTTCGCGCAGCGCGAAGTCAAGGAACGCGTCATTGCGGCGCTCGGGCCATTGGGCAGCGCCGAAAGCATCCGGGTCGGCCTCACTTCAGTCCATCTCACCAACGTTCTGCTCAAGGCGCCACCGAACTGGCCCGCCGGCGATCCGTTACGCGCCGACGAAATCACCATCACGCCGGATATCCGCGATCTGCTCGCGCGGCGCATGCATATTCGTGGCGTGGTGGTGCGCGGCTTCGACATCGCCGTGCTGCGAACCAAGGACGGCGCGATCCGCCTGATGCCGAATCTGCGGCAATCGATCAACGGCCCCAACGACGACGAAGCCAGCAGCGCGGCAACGTCCGGCTCCCGCGAAAAGCTGGTCGATCACGTCAGCTTCGAACAAGGCAACTTCCATTTCTACGACATGACAGTCGGTCCGCCGGCATTCAAAGTCACGGTCAGCAACGCCAACGCGACCGTCGATCACCTGCATCTGCCCGCGCTCTCCGAACCGACCAACGTCAGCGTCACCGGCTCGATCAAAGGGCCGACGCATACGGGCACAGTTTCGTTCGGCGGGTGGATCAAGATTGCCAGCAAGGATTCGCAGACCACCAGCACATTGCGCGGCGTCGATGTCGTGATGCTCGATCCGTACCTGCTGAAAAAGACCGGAGCGAAGGCGCAAGTGACGGGCGGCACGGTCGACCTGACGGTCGACTCGACGGTGCGCAACTACCAGCTGCATGCACCCGGCACGGTGACGATCCACCATCTGCAACTCGCCGACAACGACAACCCGCTCGACACCTTCATGTCGATTCCGACCAAAGCCGCCATCGCCGCGCTCAAGACGCACAACGGCGACATCACGCTCCATTTCGTACTCGATGGGAATTTGCGCGACCCGAAGTTTTCGGTGCAGGAAAGTCTGATGACGCGCCTTGGCGCCGGTTTTGCGAAGGCGATGGGCGTGAGCGTCGAAGGTGTGGCGAAGGGCGCCGGGGAGACAGTGAAAGGATTAGGGAACGCGTTGAAAAATCTGCTCGGTCAGTAGGCGGACTTCGGCCGATGCAGAAGCGCCGCAATTAAAGCGGAGACCTACCATGTCGCCGCTTTAACCGACGTCCTCCGAACCGCGGCATCGCGATGCCTAGACCGGCAACCCCAATTCCCGCAGTCCCGCTTCCGTTTTTGCAGCGCTCGTGTGATGCACGCCGTGCCAGCCGAGTGCCGTCGCGGCTTCGGCGTTTTTCAGATTGTCGTCGATGAAAACGAGTTCGCCCGGTTGGATGCCCGACAATTGCGCTTCGATCCGCTGACGCATTTCCGCGAAGATCGCCGGATCGGGCTTCACCAACTTTACCCTGCCCGACACGACGATGTCGCGGAAGCGCCGCAGCACGGGGAAATGCTCCCACGCATACGGAAACGTCTCCGCCGACCAGTTCGTCAGCCCGAAGAGCGGCACATTGGCCGCCTCGAGCTTTTCCATGAGAGCCACGCCCTCCTCCAGCACGCCGGGCACCATCTCGTGCCAGCGCTCGTAGAACGCGCGGATCAGTGGCGCGTGATCGGGAAACTTCGCGATCAGCTCGTTTGTCCCCTCGGCGATCGGTTGGCCGCCGTCCTGACGGATCACCCAATCCATCGAACAAACGTGCGTTAGAAACCAGCGGCGCTCCGTTTCGTCAGGGATCAACTGGCGATACAGATATTCGGGGCTCCAGTCGATCAGCACGCCGCCGAAATCGAACACGACTGCCTTGATGGCCATGCACGCTCCGTCAGTAAGGTCGTGGCGACGAGATCAGATAGCCTGCGTACGCAACTCGAGCCACGCCTTGGCCTCGCCCGACACATGCGGCGACAGGCGCGTGCGCACCATCTCGTGATACGCGTTCAGCCACACGCGCTCGTCATCACGCAACAGCGACAGGTCGAGGCAGCGCGTATCGATCGGGCACAGCGTCAGCGTCTCGAACTTGAGGAAATCGCCGAACTCGGTTTTCTCCGCGGGCACGTTCAGCACCAGGTTCTCGATCCGCACGCCCCACTTGCCCGGCCGGTAAATGCCCGGCTCGACCGAGGTGATCATGCCTTCTTCCATCGCGGTCCACGGCTCGGCCGGCGCGTAGTGCGAAATCACCTGCGGGCCTTCGTGCACGTTCAGGAAATAGCCCACGCCGTGACCGGTGCCATGGCCGTAGTCGGCGCCGGCTTCCCAGATCGGTGCGCGGGCGATCGCGTCGAGCATCGGCGAACGGATGCCGCGCGGGAATTTCGCGCGCGACAGCGCCATGGTGCCTTTCAGCACAATCGTGAAATCGCGCCGCTGCGCCTCGCTGATGGTGCCGACCGGTACGACGCGGGTGATGTCGGTCGTGCCGCTCAGATACTGCGCGCCCGAATCGATCAGCAACAGGCCGTTGCCCTCGATTACCGAATGCGCTTCACTGGTTGCGCGGTAGTGCGGCATCGCGCCGTTCGCGTTGAAGCCGGCGATCGTCGCAAAGCTCAGCGACACAAAGCCCGGACGGCGCGCGCGGGCTGCCGTCAGGCGCTCGTCGATCGTCAGTTCGGTGATCGTTTCGTTGCCGAGCGCGCCTTCGAACCACGCGAAGAATTCGGCGAGCGCCGCGCCGTCCTGTTCCATCGTCTCGCGCACATGCTCCGCTTCTGCCTCGGTCTTGCGCGACTTGAAGAACGTGGACGGATTGACCGCCTCGACGACGTTCACCGTGGACGGCACCGACTGCAGCGAGCCATAGGTAATGCGGCGTGGGTCGATCAGCAGCGTGCTGCCGGCCGGCAGCGCGGCAAGCGCTTCTGCCGCCTTCGCGTAGGGCTCGACGCTGATGCCGTCGAGCGCGAGCGCATCGGCCAGCGCCTGCGGCACCTTGCCGTCGGCGACGAAGAGCGACGCGCTTTCCGGACCAATCAGCGCATGCGCGACGAACACCGGGTTATAGCTGACGTCGGCGCCGCGCAGATTCAAAAGCCATGCGAGGTCGTCGAGCGTGGAAATGAAGTGCCACTGCGCGCCCTTCTCCGCCATCGCGCGGCGAATCTGTGCGAGCTTTTCGGAACGGGCGACGCTCGCGTGCGGCGCCGCGTGCTCAAACACGGCGGCGGCGGGCAGCGACGGGCGCTGCGGCCAGATCGCATCGAACAGATCGACGTCGGTGCGCAGCTTCACGCCGCGCGCGGTAAGCGAGTGGTTCAAAGCGCGCGCCGCCGACACGCCCAGCACGGCGCCGTCCACACCCACCGTGTCGCCGGTCGCGACGTTCTGCGCAAGCCATTCAAAATGCGGCGCGGTCTGCTGGCCGCCGGTCATCTTCATCAACTGAACGCCGGTGCCGGCCAGTTGCGCGTTGGCCTGTTCCCAATAGCGGCTGTCGGTCCACACGCCGGCGAAATCGGCGGTCACGATGAGCGTGCCGGCCGAGCCGGTGAAACCCGACAACCACTGCCGGCCTTGCCAGCGCCCAGGTAGATATTCGGAAAGATGGGGATCTGAGGACGGCACCAGATAGGCGGCTACACCTTCGTGCGCCATCGCATTGCGCAATGTCGCGAGCCGTTCGGGGATGGAGGAAGTTTCGGGAAGTCGGGCATTCATCAGAGTCACCTGCAAGTATTCATCGACGGGAAAGCAAGCCGACCGTCACGGCGACGGCGATCAGCGCGATGGCGGTACATACCGGCCATTCGAGCGTATCGCCATCATGAAAAAGTCCCACCACGTTGCCGGCCATGCGAGCAACACCCGCGCCCAGCACGCCGACCAGGAGCACCACCCACCACGCGGCACGGCTCGAACGGCGCAGCGGATGCAACCACCAGCCTGCGAGACCAATCACCGCGCCCAGCACCAGGATTCCGGGCCACCCCATTAGCGGCAGGTCTCGCGCAGTTTCAGATTTGTCTCATGGGCGCAAGGAGCCAACACAGATAGCATTTTTGTCTCATTAACTATAGAGGTTCAGCACGGCGCTTTCCGCATAGCGGTTGAGTTTAGGGGTCGGGGTGATGTTAGGCAAGCTGTAAGCCTTACGGAGAAACCTAGTCCGGGTAATTGCCAAGCTGAAAGCGCGCCATGCGAATCGCCCTTATCGAGCCGGACTTACGGCACGCCACCCTGGTCGGCCGGCTGATCTTTGCCGGCGGCCATGCGTGCCAGCACTTCACAGCGAGCACACCGTTTCTGGTCCGCGCCGCCGACGAATTCTTCGATCTTCTCATCACTGAAAACTGGGCCGGCGACCATTGCGCCGAAGACCTGATTCCGCGCGCCCGCTCGATCCTGCCGAACTTGCCGGTGATCGTGCTGCTGTCGGAGCCACGCGAGAGCCAGATTGTCGCAGCGCTCCATGCCGGCGCCGACGACTGCCTGACCAAACCGGTCCGCGGCCCGGAAATGCTGGCCCGAGTGGACGCGCTGCTGCGGCGCGCGGCCCTGCGGCGGCCGCCGAACCGGCGGCGCGACACGATCGGTGGCTATGCGTTCGACGCAGCGCAGTTCGCCGTCACCTTCCGTAATCAGACGGTCGCCCTGACACCGAAGGAGTTCCGCTTTGCGCTGCTGCTGTTTTCCAATCTGTCTCGCCCAGTGTCGCGCGCGCATATTCTCGAAACGGTCTGGACGCGCCGCCGCGACGTACAGTCGCGCACCGTAGACACCCATGCATCACGCGTGCGGACCAAGTTGCAGTTGCGGCCAGAGCACGGGTACTGCCTGACGCCGCTTTACGGCTATGGCTACCAGCTCGACGCCATCCCGCCTGACGCCATTGTGGCGGCCGGGTGACGCATCCACAATGTAAGAATCGTGGAAACGCTATAATATTGAGCTAAACCATAGCTCCCCATATGCAGCTTCTAACGATCGGAATCAATCACCACACTGCGCCTGTCGCCTTGCGCGAACGCGTGGCGTTTCCGCTCGAACAGATCAAGCCTGCACTGGACACCTTCAAGAGCGTCTGGCTCGGCCGCACCGCCCGCACGGCGCCGGAAGCGGCGATTCTGTCCACCTGTAACCGTACCGAACTCTACTGCGCGACCGACGACCAGGCCGCGCGTGAAGCCGCGATCCAGTGGTTCTCGAAGTATCACAACCTGCCCGTCGACGAACTCGCACCGCATGTCTACGCGCTGCCGCAGTCGGAAGCCGTGCGCCACGCGTTCCGCGTCGCCTCGGGACTCGATTCGATGGTGCTGGGCGAGACGCAAATCGTCGGACAAATGAAGGACGCAGTGCGCACGGCGTCCGAGGCCGGCGCGCTCGGCACCTACCTGAACCAGTTGTTCCAGCGCACCTTCGCTGTGGCGAAGGAAGTGCGCAGCACGACCGAAATCGGCGCGCAGTCGGTTTCCATGGCGGCAGCCGCCGTGCGGCTCGCACAGCGGATTTTTGACAAGATTTCAAACCAGCGCGTGCTGTTCATCGGCGCGGGCGAAATGATCGAGTTGTGCGCTACGCACTTCGCGGCGCAGCAACCACGCGAGCTCGTCGTCGCCAATCGCACTGCCGAGCGCGGCACCCGCCTCGCTGAACGCTTCAACGGCCGGGCCATTCCGCTCTCGGAACTACCCACCCGCATGCATGAGTTCGACATCATCGTGTCGTGCACCGCGTCCACCCTGCCGATCATCGGTCTGGGCGCCGTCGAGCGGGCCGTGAAAGCACGCCGTCACCGGCCGATTTTCATGGTCGATCTGGCCGTGCCGCGCGATATCGAACCCGAAGTCGGCAAGCTTGAAGACGTTTTCCTGTACACCGTCGACGATCTCGGCGCGATCGTGCGCGAAGGCAATGCGTCGCGGCAAGCCGCGGTCGCGCAGGCCGAAGCGATCATCGAAACGCGTGTGCAGAACTTCATGCAGTGGCTCGACGCACGCAGCATCGTGCCGGTGATCCGCCACATGCATACACAGGCCGACGTGCTGCGTCGCGCCGAAGTCGAACGCGCGCAGAAAATGCTCGCACGCGGCGAGGACCCGGCAGCGGTGCTCGAAGCGTTGTCGCAATCGCTCACCAACAAACTGATCCACGGCCCCACGCACGCGCTCAATCGCGCGAGCAGCGAGAACCGTGACACGCTTATCGAATTGATGAGCGGTTTCTACAAACACTCCGGTTCTACGGAGCGTTAGCGGCGCAGCCACCGCCGCACCGTCCGCGCCACACTGAGTGGCCCGCGACATGCTTCTGACCAGGGCATCTGCCCACTCCCCTAGTCGTCGTCTTTGCCGGAGTCCGCTCCGATACCCGTCCGATGAAAACGAGCATGCAACGCAAGCTCGACCAGCTCACTACCCGGCTGGCCGAACTGAACGACCTGTTGAGCCGCGAGGACATCACCTCGAATCTCGACCAATACCGCAAGCTCACGCGTGAACACGCCGAGCTCGGGCCGGTTGTGGAGCATTACGCGCTGTGGCGCCTGGCGATGAACGACGCGGCGACCGCGCAAGAACTGCTGGCGGACGCGTCGATGCGCGACTTTGCGGAAGAAGAAATTCGCGCGGCGCGCGAGCGGATGGAAAAACTCGGCGCGGAATTGCAGAAAATGCTGCTGCCGAAAGACCCGAACGACGATCGCAACATCTTCCTCGAAATCCGTGCCGGTACCGGCGGCGACGAATCGGCGCTGTTCGCGGGCGATTTGCTGCGCATGTACTTGCGCTTTGCTGAGCGCAATCGCTGGCAGGTCGAGATGATGTCGGCGAGCGAATCGGACCTCGGCGGCTACAAGGAAGTGATCGTGCGGATCGCCGGCGAAGCGGCCTATTCCAAGCTCAAGTTCGAGTCGGGCGGCCATCGCGTGCAACGTGTGCCGGCAACCGAAACGCAGGGCCGCATCCACACTTCGGCGTGCACGGTCGCGGTGATGCCGGAAGCGGACGAAATCGGCGAAGTCGAAATCAATCCGGCCGATCTGCGCATCGACACGTTCCGCGCGTCCGGCGCGGGCGGTCAGCACATCAACAAGACAGACTCGGCCGTGCGGGTGACGCACTTGCCAACGG
This sequence comes from Paraburkholderia sp. SEWSISQ10-3 4, assembly GCF_030464785.1. Lineage (NCBI taxonomy): Bacteria > Pseudomonadati > Pseudomonadota > Betaproteobacteria > Burkholderiales > Burkholderiaceae > Paraburkholderia > Paraburkholderia sp. SEWSISQ10-3 4. Next base: position 107,143 of record NZ_JALPRI010000019.1, on the reverse strand, counting down.
GCATCGTCGTCGAATGTCAGGACGACCGGTCGCAGCACAAGAACAAGGATCGCGCACTGAAGGTGTTGGCCGCGCGCATCAAGGACAAGCAGTCGCATGAGCAGCAGCAGAAGGAAGCTGCAACCCGCAAGAGCCTGATCGGTTCAGGCGATCGCTCGGAGCGGATTCGCACCTACAACTTCCCGCAAGGGCGTCTGACGGATCACCGGATCAATCTGACGCTGTACCGCCTCGACGCGATCATGGACGGCGATCTCGACGAACTGATCGCGGCGCTCGTTAGCGAGCATCAGGCCGAGTTGCTGGCGTCGCTGGGCGACGCGGACTAAGCGCGAATGGATCCGGTCACGCCCGCCGCGCTGTTGCGCGCCTCGCCGCTGCCGTCACTCGAAGCGCGGATTCTGCTCACGCACGTGCTCGGCTGGCGGCATACGCAATTGATTACGCGCAGCGATGAGGCGCTCGACGGCCCGGTAATCGAACGATATCGAGTTCTGGAAGCGCGGCGTGTCGCGGGTGAGCCGGTAGCGCAACTGGTCGGCGCGCGTGAATTTTTCGGGCTTGATTTCGAGGTGACACCGGACGTGCTGATCCCACGTCCCGAAACCGAATTGCTGGTCGAAACTGCGTTGGCGGCGATGGAAAACATCTCGCGGCCGCGCGTACTCGATCTGGGCACCGGCACTGGCGCAATCGCCGTGGCCATTGCGTCGATGCGGCCCGACGCGCAAGTCTGGGCGCTGGACCGTTCCGCCGAAGCACTGGCCGTGGCCATACGCAACGCGGCACGCTTGCTGGATGCCAAACGCCCCGGCGGCGCCGTGGGCCTGCAGCAAAGCGACTGGTACAACTCGCTCGACTCAGCATTGCGCTTTGACGTGATCGTCAGCAATCCGCCGTATATCGCGAACGGCGATCCGCATCTGTCGGAAGGCGATCTGCGCTTCGAACCGCGCGGCGCGCTCACGGATGAAGCCGACGGCCTCAGCGCGATCCGCGAGATTGTCGCGGGCACGCCCACACGCTTGGCCGCCAACGGCGTATTGTGGATCGAACACGGGTACGATCAGGCGCAAGCCGTACGCGACCTCCTGACCGCGCAAGGTTTTACAGACGTCCGCTCGGAGCAGGATCTCGCCGGCATCGAGCGAATCAGCGGCGGACGCTGGCCCGGCTAACCATCGATGGAAGGCCCTATTCGCTGAGGTGGCAAAGCGGCCCTCGGCCGGTCTTACCGAAATCCGCTATCATTTCAGCCTATTCCCTACACATAACGGAACCGCAAGGTCAGTCATGGATACGCAACAACGCATCAAGCAAATCGTCGACGAAAACAACGTCGTGCTCTTCATGAAGGGCACCGCCCAGTTCCCGATGTGCGGCTTTTCCGGCCGCGCCATCCAGATCCTGAAGGCATGCGGCGTCGGCGAAATCAAGACCGTCAACGTGCTCGAAGACGACGAAGTCCGCCAGGGCATCAAGCAGTTCTCGAACTGGCCGACCATTCCGCAGCTCTACGTGAAGGGCGAATTCGTCGGCGGCTCGGACATCATGATGGAAATGTACGAATCGGGCGAACTGCAGCAACTGTTCGCCGCGGCTTAAAACCCCGCTGTCCGAACCTTCGTTGTCCTCCGATAAGGCGCCGCGAGCCATGGAAACACGTGCTGCGGCGCCACGCCGGCTAATCGTCGCGATTACCGGCGCGACCGGCGCCATCTACGGCATCCGGTTGCTCGAGACGTTGCGCAGGCTGGGCGGCGTCGAGAGCCATCTGCTGATTTCGAGCGCTGGGTGGCTCAATATCCAGCACGAACTCCAGTTAAGCAAAGAAGACGTGCATCCGCTCGCAGATGTCGTCCATTCGGTGCGCGACGTCGGCGCGAGTATCGCGTCCGGCTCGTTTGCGACCGATGGCATGGTGGTCGCGCCGTGCTCCATGAAGACGCTGGCAAGCGTCGCACACGGTTTATCCGACAACCTGATCACCCGCGCCGCCGATGTCACGCTCAAAGAACGCCGCCGGCTCGTGCTGCTCGTGCGGGAAACGCCGTTAAACCTCGCGCATCTGCGCAATATGACGGCCGTCACGGAAATGGGCGGCGTGATCTTTCCGCCCTTGCCCGCTTTCTATAACCAACCGACGACGATCGACGAAATGGTCGATCACACGGTGGCGCGCGTGTTGGATCTATTCGCGTTGGGACCGGCCATGTCGCCGGCGTGGCAAGGTTTGCGCGGCACGCAGGAATAATTCGAAGGACGCGGCGCACCGCCACCTCGCTTGGCGCGGAGGCAAGCACCATGCATTGCCACGGCCTAATGAGCGGCGCGCCACAATCGCACAAACGCCATTAACAACACCGGCGACACAATCAATTCCGTTTTCGCCCGTTTATAAAACGCCGGTACGGACCTATATTGATAGCAACCCTACTTCCGCGCCGCGTTCCCGCGGCGGCGTTGCTGCCATGAATCGCTTACCGTCGCTCTACCTCTCCCACGGCGCACCTACCCTGCCGATCGACCCTTCCCTGCCGTCCGCCGAATTCGGCGCGCTGTCGGCGCAATTGCCGCGCCCTGAGAGCGTGCTGATGCTGTCGGCCCACTGGGGCACGGCGCAACCGGTGGTGAGCACGTCCACGGCGCCTGAGACCATCCACGATTTCTACGGCTTCCCGCGTCAGTTGTATGAAATTCAGTACCCGGCTCCCGGCGCGCCCGATGTGGCGCGCCGTGCCGCAGTGCTGCTCGGCGAACACGGCATCCTCACCGACGCCCAGCCGCACGGGCTCGATCACGGCGCGTGGGTACCGATGCTGCTGATGTTCCCGGAAGCCGACATACCGGTCGCGCAACTGTCGATCCAGCCGCACATGGATGCCGCCCATCACTTCCGGGTAGGTCGGGCGCTGCGCTCGCTGAAAGATGACGGCGTAATGGTGATCGGCTCGGGCCAGATCACGCACAACCTGCGCGCTGCGGATTTTTCCGCGCGCCCGGGCGATGCCGATCCGCGTGTGGCCGAATTCACCGACTGGTTCGAGGCAAAGCTTGCCGCGCACGACATCGACGCGTTGCTCGACTACCGCCGCCAAGCGCCGCACGCGGTGCTGATGCATCCAACCGACGAGCATCTGTTGCCCGTGTTCGCGGCGCTGGGTGCGGCGGACGACGATTATTCGCTGGCGATTCAGTCGCTCGGAACCTACCAGCGCTCGCTCGCCATGACGAATTACGTGTTCGGCACCGCCTGATTCGACGTCAGCGCAACGCCAAACCAAGGCCAAAGCGCCGCCAACAAAAAAGCCCGCCTGAGCAACTCAGGCGGGCTTTTTCGTACTGTGCCGGATCATGGCAATCCGGCGGTCCGGCGATCCGGCGAAAGGGCTCAGTGCAGCAACTTAGTGTGCGCCCATGCCCTCAAGCACTTCGTCGTGCGTCTGACGTTCTTCGAGGTATTCCGAACGGTAGCCGCTATGCACGCCCCAGTAGTAGAACACCAGCGAGAACACGGCCACCACCAGCATGTCCCAGCCGTACGGCAGGAGACCATGGCCTCCAAACTCCTTGCTACCGATCAACGACAGAATCGCCATCACCGGCAGGTAGGCCACGAGCCACCACGCGGCCTTCAGGTCACGCCCCCAGCCGCCAAAACCCGACTTCGCCTGGAAATAGAAGTAGACCGGCAGCGCGACGACCATCAACAGAATGATTTCGCCGGTCAGCGGCCACTTCGCCCAGTACAGGATCAGCGACGCGCAAACGAAAGCGAACGGCGCAATGAATTTCATGCCCGGAATGTGCAGCGGGCGCTCCAGATCCGTTGCCGCGCGGCGCAGCGCCATCAGGCTGATCGGGCCAGTCAGGTACGAGATCACGGTCGCAACCGAGATCACCGCCGCCAACGAGCTCCAGCCGCGGAAGAAGAACAGGAAAATGAACGACACCAGCAGGTTGAACCACATCGCCTGACGCGGCACGCCGTAGAACGGGTGCACGTTGCCGAACATCTTCGGCATCGTGTTGTTGCGCTCCATCGCGTAGATCATGCGGGTGGTGGTCGCCATGTAAGTCGTGCCGGTACCGCTCGGGCTGACGAACGCGTCGACGTACAGCAGGATAGCCAGCCAGTTCAGGTTCAGCGCGATGGCCAGTTCGGCAAACGGCGAAGCGAAGTTGAAGTGGCTCCAGCCCTTCATGACGTCGGCCGGGTTCACCGCGCCGATGTACGCGACCTGCAGCAGCACGTAGATCACCAGCGCCAGCAGGATCGAGCCGATCACCGCGAATGGCACGCTCCGCGCCGGATTGCGCGCTTCACCCGCGAGGTTGATCGGGCTCTGGAAGCCGTTGAAGGCGAACACGATGCCGCTCGTCGACACGGCAGTCAGCACAGCCGACCAGCCGTACGGCGCAAAGGTGCTCACTTCGCCGAAGTTTTCCTTGTGGAAGCCCGACAGCATCAGACCAGCGATCGTCGCGCCCGGAATCAGGAACTTGAAGACCGTGATCGCCGAATTGGCGCGCGCGAACAGCTTCACGCCCCAGTAATTCAGCAGGAAGTAAATGATCACGAGGGCCGCGGACAGCAATAGCCCATTAGTCGTTAATGACCCATCCACGAATAGCGCATGCGCCCATGGATACGGCCAGGTACTCATATATTGAATGGATGCTTCAGCCTCGATTGGAATCACCGAGACAATGGCGATCCAGTTGGCCCACGCACTGATGAACCCAACCAATGCGCCGTGCGAATAGCGGGCGTAACGCACCATGCCGCCGGACTCCGGGAACATCGCGCCGAGTTCTGCGTAGGTCAAGGCAATCGCGAGGATCACCACCGCGCCGATGACCCATGCACAAATGGCCGCCGGCCCGGCAATTTTTGCAGCCTTCCACGCGCCGAACAACCAGCCCGACCCGATGATCGAACCCAAGCCGGTCAGCAGTAGCGCGACCGGTCCGATGTTCCGTTGTATAGAACTTTTCACATCTTCTCCTGTGTCGACCAGAGTTAGCGCTTTAGCTGTCGGCCGGAGTTAGCGCTTTAACGCTTACTCTGGCCGCATGCAAAGCACTGGCGCCGGTCCCATGCAGATTGCGTCAGAACCATGTCGGCACCGCGTCACATCGCTTATGGCGTTGCGGACGGGGTGACGCGCATGCGTGCGCGGCGATCCCCAAACAGGTGCAACCGACGCGCGGCGCGTAGTTTAACGGTTGCACCCCGCCGTTGCGGCGAAACTAAGGGTTGTCCCTAGCAAAATTCTCAGATGAATAGCAAGCTTTGTAAGCAATTTCTACGCCAATCCATCAAAAACTTGTAAAGTTGGGACAAGAGTGTTGACCTTCGCCCGAAATCGCCGTATAACGTTCGGGCAGGATTTCAAGCGGCGAGTGAATTGGTCTTTCGTAGTTCGCCCATCAACGGTACTCCGGTTGGTCCCATTACCCCCTTCCTTGATTTTCATGCGCACCCATTGGGCTTCGGCCTTATTTACCATCTTTAGGAACAAGTAATATGGAAACCGGTACCGTCAAGTGGTTCAATGACGCAAAGGGCTTTGGCTTCATCACGCCGGACGGCGGCGGCGAAGATCTGTTCGCGCATTTCTCGGAAATCCGTACGGAAGGCTTCAAGACGCTGCAAGAAAACCAAAAGGTTACGTTTGAAGTGAAGACGGGCCCGAAGGGCAAGCAAGCCGCTAACATCAAGCCGGTGTAAGCAAGCACGCTTCCTTCTGGACGCAAAAAAACCCCGCCTTGGCGGGGTTTTTTTATATTCGTCGTAACTACTCGTAACTACATTCGGTGATTATCTTCGTAGTATGAGTTTGATCAATTCGGTTATCCGAACAAACGCCGTGCGTGAATACCGAGACCTGTCGCGACGCTGGCGAGACGGTCGCCGAATACCGCTTTGGCATCCGGAAATGCCGCGGCCAATGCGCCCGATAGAAACGCCAATCCGGTCGAGCCACCCGTGAAGTAAATCGCGTTGACGTCGCGCGGAGCCACACCGGCCGCCTGCACCGTATCGCGCGCCGCCTGCACGATGCGCTGCGTCTCGTCCTGACCGGCCTTGATGAGCTGCGCTTCGTCAAATGCGAGGCGCAGGTCGTCTTCTACCTCGTCGAGGTCGATCACGGTCTCGCCACCCGCCGCCACGCCGATCTTCGCTTCTTCCGCGTGAGCCGCCAACGCGTGCCCCAGGCGGCGGTCCACAACGCGCATCAGGCGGTCGTGATGTTTGGTCTGGAGGAACAGATGCCGCATGAGCGCGAGTTCGCTGACACGCTTCGGGGCGTAGACCGTGTTGATCAGGTGCCAGGTGGCCAGATCGAAATAGATGCGGTTCGGAATCTCACGGCCTTCGGGATCGAGCGTCTGATAGCCGAGTTCGCGCAGGATCGTCACCAGTTCGACACGTCGGTCGAAATCCGTGCCCGCAACGTGTACGCCGTGGTGGGCCAGCACGTCGTCTTTGCGCTCCACGCGCTTTACCCGCTCCGGCCCCACCCGCACCAGCGAAAAGTCCGACGTACCGCCGCCGATGTCGGCCACCAGCACAAGCCCTTCTTCCGTCAGATGCGATTCGTAGTCGAACGCAGCCGCGATCGGCTCATACTGAAAGTGAATCTCCCGCAAACCGACTGAACGCGCCGCGGCTTCGAGTTGCTGCTGCGCCATCTGGTCGGCGCGCGGATCGTCGTCGACGAAGAACACCGGGCGGCCCAGCACAGCGCGGCTGATCGGGCCGCCGACGCTCTTCTCGGCTGAGCGCTTCAGATGGTCGACGAAAATCGCGATGATGTCCGTGTACTTGATCGCCGAACCGTCGCCGAGATCGGTCGAATTCTCGGCGAGCGGCGAGCCGAGAATACTTTTCATCGAACGCATCAAACGGCCGTCGAAACCGTCGATGTAGGCCGCCAACGCCGCACGCCCGAATTCGCGGGTGTCTTCGTCGGTGTTGAAAAAGACGGAGGTCGGCAGCGTCGTATAGGCGCCCTCGACCGGCGCAAGCCTAAGCGCAGCGCCGTCTGGGACGGCCACGGCCGAATTGGAAGTACCAAAGTCAATCGCGCAATAGTTCATGGCAGGAATCGCCGCTCACGGCTGGCGCGGACAGAAAGGGGAGCGGCTTTGTATCACGAAAGCCCAATCAGCATCAACTGACGCTTTCCGGGATGCCCGCAATACCGACCAAGGTCCGCTCGACGGAACAAAAATTGCTGAATTCGACAGGATACGCCGCCAATTTTCGGTAAACAGGAGACTTGTAGCAATGAGCGCGCCGCCCACCGCCGCTGTCCACGAGAAAAACGCCGCCGTCATTGAAACCGATCTGCCCTCGCGGCTCGACCGCTTGCCGTGGGGACGCTTTCACTCGCTGATCGTCGTCGCGCTGGGCGTGACGTGGCTGCTCGACGGTCTCGAAGTGACGCTAGCAGGCGCTGTCGCGAGTGCGTTGAAGTCTAGCCCATCGTTGCGCTTTACCAACGCCGACGTGGGCCTCGCCGGCAGCGCCTACATTGCCGGCGCCGTGCTCGGCGCGCTCGGCTTCGGCTGGCTGACCGACCGGCTCGGCCGTCGCAGGCTGTTTTTCATCACGCTCGCGTTGTATCTGGCCGCTACCGCGGCGACTGCTTTTTCGTGGAATCTCGCCAGTTTTCTGCTGTTTCGCTTTCTCACCGGCGCAGGCATCGGCGGTGAATATACGGCGATCAATTCGACAATCCAGGAATTCACGCCCGCGCGGGTGCGCGGCTGGACCGATCTCGGCATCAACGGCACCTTCTGGGTGGGCGCGGGGCTCGGCGCGGCGGGATCGCTGGTCCTGCTCGATCCGAATCTGCTGCCGGGCGACTGGGGCTGGCGCGCCTGTTTCTTCATCGGCGCGGTGCTGGCGCTGGGGATTCTGCCGATGCGCATCTGGGTGCCTGAAAGTCCGCGCTGGCTGCTGACGCACGGCGGCGAACGTGACGCGCGTTCGATCGTCGACGGCATCGAAACGCGCTTTCGCAGCGAAGGCCATGCACTCGCCGATGAGGACCTCACGCGGCTAAGACTGCGGGCACGCGCACATACGCCGCTGCGCGAGGTGTTTCACACGCTATTCAACGCGCACCGACGGCGCGCCCTGGTCGGCTTATCGTTGATGACCGCGCAGGCGTTCTTCTACAACGCGATCTTTTTCACCTATGCGCTGGTGCTGACCGAGTTCTATCAAGTGCCGGGCGACCATATAGGCTGGTATCTGTTGCCGTTCGCGCTCGGCAACTTTCTTGGACCGCTGGTGCTCGGCCGGCTCTTCGACGTCATCGGGCGACGCAAGATGATCGCCACGACTTACGCGCTGTCCGGCATCCTGCTGACGCTGAGCGGCTATCTGTTCGAGCAGCACATGCTCACCGTCGTGACGCAGACGATCGCGTGGATGGTCGTTTTCTTCTTCGCTTCAGCGGCGGCGAGTTCGGCGTATCTGACCGTCAGTGAATCATTTCCGCTGGAAATCCGCGCCTTGGCGATCGCGGTGTTCTACGCATTCGGCACGGCGCTGGGCGGCATCATCGGGCCGGCGTTTTTCGGTCGGCTGATCGATACGCATCAGCGCAGCGAAGTGTTTGTGGGCTATCTGGTCGGCTCGGGGTTGATGCTCGCCGCCGCGGTGATTGCCGCGATATGGGGCGTGGATGCAGAGCGCAAGTCGCTCGAGAATGTCGCCACGCCGCTTTCGAGCGTCGCGGACGGCGAGGAATGAGCCACGCGCCTTAAAGCCTCACGAACAATGCAAAATAAAAACGCGCGGTCAGCGCCACGCGTTTTTGTCGCCACCAAAGCCGCAAGGGACTCAGAACGCCTTCTTCCACCCGCCGCCATAAGCGATTTCAGCAAGCGGCAAACGCTGACGCACCGACTTCTCACGCTCACGCAGCACCGGATCGAGTTTATCGACATCACCGTAGTGGCCGAGCGAAATGATCGCGATCACGTCGACGTCGGTCGGCAGCTTGAACGCCGTGCGGAACGCGTTTGGATCGAAGCCGCTCATCTGATGCGCGGCGAGGCCGAGCGCATGCGCCTGCAGCACCAGCGCCATTGCCGCGGCACCCGCATCGTAAGGCGCACAGCGGTTCACTTCGCCCTTGTTGGTGAGCGTGTGCGTGGTCACAGCGATCAGCACCGGCGCCGGCGCATTCCAGCCCTGATTGAATGGCACCAGCGTGGCGAAAGCCTGCTTGAACGAGACTTCATCGACGCTACGGTCGAATACGAGGAAACGCCACGGTTGCGCGTTATACGAAGACGGCGCCCAGCGTGCCGCTTCGAGCACCGAATGCAGATCCTCGCGGCTCACCGGCTCGCTCGAATACGCGCGCGGGCTCCAGCGACCTGCAATCAGCTCGTGAATGGCAACTGCGGTAGGGGCGGGTTTGTTGGTCATGCGCTTCTCTCGGTCGAAATTCATGAACGACGGGCGGCTGCCCGGGGCTTCATAGCATAACCGGGCTGAGCCACTCGCGCTCCAACAAGTACACACTTAGTTTTCAGCTCAGCTGCAATGGCAAACGGCCTCGTATCAGGCCGTTTGCTCAAGTGCGCCTTGTTCACCACGCGCAGGGCCGCAGCTTTACGCCGCTTGCGGCTCCGGCACCTTGGCCGGCCGGTTGATCCGCAGCACGATCACGGCAGCAATCAGGCACAGTCCGCCGGAAATCATCGACGCCACAGTGTACGTACCGAGGCTCGCGCGCAGCATGCCCGCACCGAGCGCCGCGAAGGCCGCACCGAGCTGATGGCCGGCGACCACCCAGCCGAACACGACCGGCGCCGCTTCCTTGCCGTAGACATCGGTCGCGAGACGCACGGTAGGCGGTACGGTGGCGATCCAGTCGAGTCCGTAGAACACCGCGAACAATGGCAAGCCGAAGAAATCGATGCCGAAGGCGTGCGGCAGATACATCAGCGACAAACCACGCAGACCGTAATACCAGAACAGCAGCACGCGGCTATTGAAGCGATCCGACAGCCAGCCCGACAGCGTCGTACCGAACAGATCGAAGATACCCATGGCGGCGAGCAGGGAGGCGCCCTGCACTTCGCTCATGCCGTAGTCGCCGCACATTGCGATCAGGTGCGTGCCGACGTAACCGTTGGTACTCGCGCCACAAATGAAAAAGCTGAAGAACAGCAGCCAGAAATCACGCGTCTTGCTCGCCATCGCGAGCGTGCCGAAGGCGATGGCCAATGGATTCTGCTTGGTCACGGAATTGGAAATCGGCGAGTCGGCCGGTTCGCCGAACGGGCGCAGCTTCATATCCGCGGGCCGCTCCGGCAACAGGAACGCAACCAGCGGCAAGACAACCGCCGCCGCGCCCGCGACGACCCACACCACCTGGCGCCAGCCGTAATGCTCGGCGATGGCCGCGAGCATCGGCAGGAACACGAGTTGGCCAGTCGCTGAACTGGCCGTGAGAATCCCCATCACGAGACCGCGATGGGTAGTGAACCAGCGCGTCACCACCGTCGCAGACAATGACAGCGCCGCCACCCCGGTCGAGCCGCCGACCATCACGCCCCAGATCAGAACCATCTGCCACGGATGCGTCATCAGCGACGACAACGCCACCCCCGCCGCCATCGTCCCGAGCGCGATCAGCAAAGTAGGACGCACGCCAAAGCGCTGCATCGCCGCGGCCGCGAACGGCCCCATCAGGCCGTAGAGCGCGATGTTCACGGAGATGGCGAGCGAAATCGTCGCACGGCTCCAGCCGAATTGATGCTCCAGCGGCACCATCATCACGCTCGGCGTGGCGCGCGTGCCGGCCGCCGCCAGCAGCACCAGAAACACCACTGCCACGGTCAACCAGCCGTAGTGGAAACGTCCGCCAATCAGTCTCGCTGCCCAGTTCATTAATTCTCCAATCGACGCCTGCCCCGCAGGCCGCGCCGCTCGCATTGTTACGACTTCGGTAAAGGACTTGTGACAGATCTGTCACAATGGTGTTGCGATGTTAGTTACTGGTCGGTAACATGTCAAGGCATCAATTCAATTCAGGTGGTACCCATGTCCGATAGTGAAACCCTCAAGCCAACCGCCGCACGGCGAGCACGCGGCGCGCAGACAGCCGGCCCGGAGGCGCAGCAGCATCTGCTGCGCGCCGCAGACGAACTGTTCTATCGCGAGGGTGTGCGGACGGTCGGCGTCGACGCGGTGGTCGAGCGAGCGGGTGTGAACAAGATGAGCTTGTACCGCCAGTTCTCGTCGAAGGACGAATTGGTGATGGCGTATCTGGAGCGCAAGGACGAGCAGTTTTTCGGCTACGTCGAGAAAAGCTTTGCCAAGCATCCAGGCGAACCGGCCAGGCAGCTTCAGCAGTATTTCGACGACCTGGCGGTGCGCGCATCGGTCGACGATTACCGCGGCTGTCCTTTCGTGAATGTGGCCGTGGAGTTTTCCGACACAACGCATCCGGCGCGACAATTCGTGTTTCACAACAAGGAACGGTTGATGGCGCGGCTTCTGGAACTGACAACCGCGGCAGGCGCCGACGATCCGGTGGCGTTGGCCAACGGTCTCGGTTTGATGATCGAAGGCGTGTACGCGGCCAGCCAGACCTACGGACCGGGCTGCGGACCGATTCTTGCCGCACCGAAGGTAGCGGCGCAGTTGATCGCGGCGGCATGTAGCGGGACGCAAGCGGGTTGAGGTTTGGGCCGTCCTGTTGAGGCCGGGTGCGGATCGGTTGCCGTTGCGCGCCGTTAGAATGGCACTTTCCTCTTTCGCTGCTTGCCATGTCGTCGCCCGCCGAATCTCATGATGCCGTTATCGCCGCCACCCGTCATTGGCTGACGGAGGCCGTGATCGGGCTCAATTTGTGCCCCTTTGCCAAAGCCGTACATGTGAAAGGGCAGATTCGCTACGCCGTGAGCGACGCCGTGGATATGGAAGGGGTGTTAGCCGATCTCGAAACCGAGATTCAGGCGCTCGTCGCGGCGAATCCTGACACGGTGGATACTACGCTTCTGGTTATACCGGCCGCGCTCAGCGATTTTCTCGACTATAACGATTGCCTGTTTTTTGCCGAGAGAATGATTAAACAACTTCGGCTGGAAGGCATTATTCAGATTGCCAGTTTTCACCCGCATTATCAGTTTGAAGACAGCAGACCCGACGATATCGAGAACTATACGAATCGCGCGCCCTACCCGATTTTGCATCTGCTTCGTGAAGAGAGTATTGAACGGGCAGTTCAGGCTTTTCCCGATGCGGAAGCTATTTATGAACGGAATCAGGAAACGCTTCGGCGAATTGGTCTTAAAGGCTGGAATGAATTGATGAAAAAATAATGCGCGCGGTGGCTATCAAAAAGCCACCGCCGCAGGACGGATCAGGCCGAGACAAAGAACCGTTCTTTCAGCTCCTCGATCCCGAGCGTCTCCATCACTTCATTCAGCCGCTCGGTTGGCCGCCGTCTCGGCAGGTCCTTGAACTGGGCAATAATCAGTTCATTCTTCATGGAATGCTCCCATCCGACCAGCTCGGTCACACTCACCTGATATCCATGCGCTTCGAGCTGCAGGCAGCGCAGCACATTGGTAATCTGGCTGCCAAATTCCCGGGTGTGCAACGGATGCCGCCAGATCTCGGTCAATGCATTCCCGAGCGATTTACCCTTGTTCTGCCGTAAAACCCCCGCCACCTCGGCCTGGCAACACGGCACCACCACGATGTACTTCGCACGCTTTTCCAGCGCAAACCGAAGCGCGTCGTCAGTCGCCGTATTGCACGCATGCAACGCCGTCACGATATCGATCTGCGCCGGCAATCGGTCTGACGTAATCGACTCCGCCACCGACAAATTCAGAAACGACATCCCCGTGAAGCCCAGCCGCCCGGCCAACTCCTCGGATTTCGTCACGAGATCCTCGCGCGTTTCGATGCCGTAAATGTGCGATGCCCCACCAGCGGCGTCCTGAAACTCCTTGAAGAAAAGGTCATACAGGATAAAACCTAGGTATGACTTGCCCGCGCCATGGTCGACGAGCGTCACCGCGCCCTGCTGCTCCTTGAGGTCTTTCAGCAGCGGCTCGATGAACTGGAACAGGTGGTAGACCTGCTTCAGCTTGCGGCGGCTGTCCTGGTTCATCTTGCCGTCGCGCGTGAGGATATGAAGCTCCTTCAACAACTCGACGGACTGGTTCGGACGGATTTCGTGGGTTTTGCTGGACATCGTGGGAGACCGCCATCGATTGCAACGCGAACGTGCGACAGATGACGGAAAAAAGGAAAAGTTGCTGCCAGTTTACCCAAAGCGCAGGCCGCTCACCTAAGGAGCCGCGTCGACCATGCGAGAAATGCCATAAACCTGGAACACTTCCTGCTCAAAACGCACTATGCGGGACGTATTCCGACGTGGCTTGAAAGCATCTTGCGGGCCGGTTCACTCGATGGCGTAAGCCGCGTCGCGCATAACAACAAGCTGCCGGTCGTGGCTTCGATCACGCGAACCGAATGCATGTGGGGAGGACGGTCCCGGAACACGGACCGAACGTTACGTAACCAGCAGCGCGCCGCGATCTCAAACGGACGCGCGCCTGGAAAATAGAAGAGGCAGCGATGGACACGGTACCCAACGGAAACGTCGAACAGAAGTTTCAGGAAATGATGGCGAAGCTCACCGCCGCCCCTGCGTGGTCGGAAAAGCAGCAGCTCGAACTGGAAATGGCACGCGACATCTCCACCGAAATGCTGCGGCTGGCCGAAGTCATGCGCGATGGCAGCGTCGACATGGAGACGTGCCTGACGATGCTGAAGTACGCGAAGGTGCTCGACTTCGTGATGACGACACTCGCTTCGCGTCGTGACATCAAACCTCAAACGCTGCGGGTCATTTTCAAGCTGGCCGGATTGAAGGTGGATGAGGCATATCCCGGCTAGGACGCCAGGACAACGCCGCGACCAGCGCGAACGGCGCGCTGCCGTTCGTGCTGGTTAGCCGGCTTTCATCCTCAAGGAAAAGGACAACGAATCACCCTCGCGGCGCCTCGACCGGCGGCGTGCCTTCATGAAAGAGCGTCTTGAGCTGCGAACGCAGTTCCGGCGAGTCCGTATGTTTGTGCACCGTGACGGCATGCTGCACGGCCGCGTCGAGCAATTCGCTCTCGCTGTCAGCGGACAGGGCAACGGTGCACTTCGTTTCGCTCGGGAACTCGCGGCAGTCGATGTATTTGCGAGTCATGGCAATCTCCTAAATCAAACGTCGAAACATCCAGACAAACAGCGGGCGCGCAGACCACGTCGCCAGCCTTGACGCGACTGCATTGGCCGTGTCGGGCGAAATGAGAGCGGTGGGTAGTGTGACGCGAGGAAGAAGCGGACTGCGTCCGGTGGAAGGTGTTTGAAAAGTATAGTTCGCGTGAGTGAATAGCAAAGACGCGAACGCGAGCGCAGGGGCTTGCGACACGCCCGAACCCAGCTTTTTTCGGCCGCTGGCTCGCGCTGGCCCGTTGACTCGTTAGTCGTTCGCCGCCCGCCGTTTGCCCTGCGTTGCCGGCGGTGTGAAAATAGCGCCCTTCGCTCTGCCTGATTGTCAGATCAGGCCAACGCGCCGCCCTCCGCTCATCCGCAGGACCGCATGTCATCCTCCTTCGATCCCGCCCGCGTCGCCGTGATCGGCGGCGGCCCCGCCGGCTTGATGGCCGCCGAGGCGCTCGCCCAGCACGGCGTGCAAGTCGACGTCTACGACGCGATGCCATCCGTTGGCCGCAAATTCCTGATGGCCGGCAAAGGCGGCATGAACATCACGCATTCGGAACCGATCGAGCCGTTTCTTGGCCGCTATGGCGCGCGCCGCGAACAGATCGCGCCGCTACTCGGCCTCTTCGGTCCCGACGCCTTGCGGGCCTGGCTGCATGAGCTTGGCGTCGAAACTTTCATCGGCAGTTCGGGGCGGGTTTTTCCGACCGACATGAAAGCGGCGCCGATGCTGCGAGCGTGGTTGCATCGGTTGAGAGAAGCTGGCGTGCGCTTTCACATGCGCCACAAGTGGATCGGTTGGGACAACGATGGCGGCGATGACGGCGACGCAGCTGCGCACACGTTGCGCTTCGAAACACCCGACGGCGAGCAACGCGTGAACTGTGAAGCCGTGGTGTTCGCACTCGGTGGCGCAAGCTGGCCACGGCTCGGATCGGATGCCGCCTGGGTGCCGCTCCTAAGCGCACGCGAGGTGCCGGTGACGCCGTTGCGGCCCGCGAACTGCGGCTTCGACGCGGACTGGAGTCCTTATCTGCGCGAGCGTTTCGCCGGTCAGCCAGTGAAATCCGTGGGCATCACGATCACCGACGTAGACAATAAAGTCCACAATCGACAAGGTGAAATACTTCTGACCGAAACCGGCCTCGAAGGGAGTCTGATTTATGCGTTGTCGGCAGCCATCCGGGAGCGGATTTTCGCCGATGGCGACGTCACGATCGCGCTGGACCTGGCGCCAGGCTTGACGTTGGAGCGTGTCGTGGCCGAGGTCACGCGGCCGCGCGGCTCGCGTTCCATGTCGACTCACCTGCATGGCAGGGTCGGCATTGGGGGTGTAAAACTGGCTTTATTGCATGAGATTCTGTCGAAGGAAGCCTTCGCCGATGCGAATGGCCTGGCGCACGCGATCAAAGCGCTGCCGGTGCGACTCACGCGCGCGCGGCCCATCGCGGAAGCGATCAGCACCGCGGGCGGCATCCCCTTCGAAGCGCTCGATCAACATTTGATGATCGAGCGTCTGCCCGGCGCGTTCTGCGCAGGTGAAATGCTCGACTGGGAAGCACCGACCGGCGGTTATCTGCTCACCGCCTGCTTCGCCAGCGGGCTGGCCGCCGGACGTGGCGCATTAGCGTATCTCAAGGCGCGCGACGTGCTGGTTTGACACGCCGTTCTTTAACTGCACCTCATCGCGCTCCTCTCGAGCGCCTCCGTTTAGCGCGCCTTCAGACGCCAGAGCGACGTCACTTCAGCCTTGCGCGCCGTATGTAGCGCATCGGTTTCATCGGTCGACTTCGGGTGCCGCGGACGAATATCCTCGCGACTCACCACGGTCAGCCCCGCCTTTTCAATGGCGGCAAGCAACCACTCGCGCGTACGCAATCCGAGATGCTCGGCGAAGTCCGACATGATCAGCCAGCCTTCCCCGCCCGGCGACAAATGCTCCGCCAGCCCGTCCAGAAAACCGAGCAGCATGCGGCTTTCCGAATCGTAGATCGCGTATTCAATCGGTGATGCGGGCCGCGCCGGCACCCACGGCGGATTGCAGATCACCAGCGGCGCACGGCCTTCCGGAAACAGATCAGCCTGCACAACGTCGACTTGCTGATCGTAGCCAAGACGCGTGAGGTTTTCGCGTGCACAAGCAAGCGCTCGCGGGTCCTGATCGGTCGCGACGATCTTCTTCACACCGCGTTTGGCGAGCAACGCAGCCAGCACGCCTGTACCGGTGCCGATATCGAACGCCTTGTTCAACGACGGCAATGGCGTGCGCGCGACCAGATCCACATATTCACCGCGCACCGGCGAAAACACGCCGTAGTGCGGATGGATGCGCTCACCCAGCGCGGGAATTTCCACGCCCTTCTTGCGCCACTCGTGCGCGCCGATCAGACCGAGCAATTCGCGCAGCGACACGACCGAGGGCTCGTCGGCAGACGGCCCGTAGGTTTCGATGCAGGCCTGCTGCACTTCAGGCGCGCGACGCAGCGGAATCGCGTACGCAGCGTCGAGCGGGATCAGAATCATCCCAAGCGTGCGGGCGCGTTGCGACTGCGCCTGGCGATGCAGGTTGAACGCGTCGATCGGCGTTTCGCCCTGCTTGCGCGGCTTGCGCTCCAGCCGGCGCGTGACCGCCTGCAGCAATTGGCGAGCGTTCTGAAAGTCGCCGTTCCAGAGCAGCGCGGTGCCTTCGCACGCGAGACGGTAGGCGGAATCAGCGGTGGTGCGGTCATCGGCGACGACGACACGCTTGGGCGGCGGGACCGCGGCTTCGGAGCGCCAACGCGCAGTGCGGGGGCCGTCGGCTTCGGGCCAGGTGATGGTTGCGGGGCTGGTCATGATGAAGGTGGGGTCTGTGTTGCAGGAGTGACGCGGTGAAAACGCGCGTCTCGGGGGGCGTTGCCCGCCGGAGTGACTGATCGTGATGCCGACTGACGCCCGAATAGTACCTCTCCCAGTCGGGTTCGCGGGGCGGTATCTGAGGGCGGCCGTCGGAAGAAGGCTGATGCCACCGCCCTTTGCAGCGGCCTGCGGACAGCTCGCAGACTAAAATGTCCACAATCGACAAGGTGAATGAGATCTGGCAAAAATGAGCCGTTTCCGCCTCTCGTCCAACCCGCGAAATCCCCGCCGCAAATAAAAAAGCGGGTTTCTGAAGTCATTCAGAAACCCGCTTTCGCACTACTGGTGCCGGCTGCAGGACTCGAACCCGCCACCTCATGATTACAAGTCAAGCGCTCTACCTGATGAGCTAAGCCGGCATGAGGCCGTGATTCTACTTCATTTCACGATCTTGAGGCGAGCCCTTCCGCCACCTTTCGATCCATCATCGTCAGGCTGCGGGCCGTCCGTCGCGCTTTCCGCTTTGGCGGCATCCGCGGCAGACGATGTTTCGACCGCACGCGGCGCCACGCTGACGGGCGCGGCCGGTGCTTCGGTCTCGTCCGCCAGTTCCGCATCGGCGCCAGAATCCTGCGCCTCGCCGCCTGCCGACTCGACCGGGAACGCCATGCCCTGCCCGTTTTCCCGCGCGTAGATCGCGAGAATATTGGCGATCGGCACTTCGATCTTGTGCGATTTGCCGGAGAAACGCGCGCTGAACTCGATCCATTCATTGCCCATCTGCAACTGGCTGGTCGCCTCGAAGCTGATGTTCAATACGATCTCGTTATCGCGCACGAACTGCCGCGGCACGCGCGTCTGATTATCGACCCGGACGGCGATATGCGGCGTGTAGCCGTTATCCGTGCACCATTCGTACAGCGCGCGCAGCAGATAAGGCTTGGTGGAAATTTCTTGCATCAACAGTCCTCTTACCGGGTTTGGGCGCGCACGGAAAACAATCGAGACGCGGCGCCTTCACCCCAAAGCCAAACTCAACGACGCATCACCTTTTCCGAAGGTGTCAGCGCTTCGATATAAGCCGGGCGGCTGAAAATGCGCTCGGCGTACTTCATCAGCGGTGCAGCATTCTTCGACAGCTCGATGCCGTAGTGGTCCAGACGCCACAGCAACGGCGCGATCGCGACGTCCAGCATCGAGAACTCTTCGCCGAGCATGTACTTGTTCTTCAGGAAGATCGGTGCAAGCTGCGTCAGGCGATCACGGATCGCAAGACGTGCCTTCTCGTGATTCTTCTCAGCGGCCTTGCCCTTTTCGTTTTCGAGCGTGCCGACGTGAACGAACAGTTCCTTTTCGAAGTTCAGCAGGAACAGACGGGCGCGGGCGCGCTGAACCGGATCAGCCGGCATCAGTTGCGGGTGCGGGAAGCGCTCGTCGATGTACTCGTTGATGATGTTCGATTCATACAGAATCAGGTCCCGTTCGACGAGAATCGGCACCTGACCATACGGATTCATCACAGCGATGTCTTCCGGCTTGTTAAACAGGTCGACGTCGCGGATCTCGAAGTCCATGCCCTTTTCGAACAACACCAGCCGGCAGCGCTGGGAGAACGGGCAAGTTGTGCCGGAATACAGAACCATCATGTTTACGTTTCCTCAAAAAGCTGAAAGGCCAGCGCGCGGAAAAACCGTTCAACAGGTTTTTCCTGGCGCCGGCCCCACGCCGGGTGACGGCGTGATTATTTGATATGTTTCCAGTACGCGGCGTTCAGTCGCCAGGCGAAAAAGCTCAGAATGCCGAGGAACAGCAGCACCCACACGCCAAGCTGTTTGCGGGTTTTCTGCGTCGGTTCGGACATCCATGACAGGTACGACACGAGGTCGGCCACAGCAGAATCATAATCTACCGGCGACATCGTCCCCGGCGTGACCTGTTGATAGCCGACGAATTTGTGCACCGTTTCGCCTGTTTTTTCGTCGACTTCGTCACCGAACTTCGCGGTACGTTGCCCCTGAAGCTGCCACAGCACGTGAGGCATGCTCACGTTCTCATACACCAGATTGTTCCAGCCAGTTGGCCGCGTATTGTCGCGATAGAAGCTGCGCAGATACGTGTACAGCCAGTCCTTGCCGCGCGCCCGCGCTTCCACCGACAAATCCGGCGGACTCGCGCCGAACCACGCTTTCGCGTCGTCCGGGCGCATTGCCACGGTCATGGTGTTGCCGACTTTATCCGTGGTGAACAACAGGTTTGACTGGATTTCGCTCGGCGTAATGCCGAGGTCGGTCAGCCGGCTGTAGCGCATCAGGTTCGCGCTATGGCAATTCAGGCAGTAGTTTACAAACAATTGAGCGCCGTGCTGCAACGAAGCAAAATTCTCCGCGTTATCGGGCGCGCGGTCGAGAGGGAAATTCTCGTCCGCGTGCGCCGGTCCGGCCAGCACCGCGAGCAGTGTCGCGCCGATCAGCGCGCACGTCGAAAGCAGTTTTTTCATTTCGTGTTCTCCGGGCTCGCGATTAGTGGGGCTTGAACCGCACCCGCTCGGGCGGCTGCTTGAACGTGCCAAGCCGCGTCCAGACGGGCATACCGAGGAAAAACGCGAAGTAGATCAGCGCGCAGATCTGGGCAATCAACGTCGAGGCAGGCGACGGCGGTTTGGTGCCGAGGAAGCCCAACGTCAGGAAAGCGAGCACGAAGATCCCGTAGAACACCTTGTGAAAAAACGGCCGGTAACGAATGGACTTCACCGGCGAGCGATCGAGCCACGGCAGGAAGAACAGCGAGATCACCGCGCCGCCCATCACCACCACGCCCCAGAACTTCGATTCGGTGAACGCCATTGCCAGAACCACCAGCACCGCGAGCACCGGCAAACCGAGCTTCCATTTGCCGCGTGCGCGCACCAGCGCGAACAGACCGAGCAGCGCGACAATGATCATCAGCACGATCTTGAATGGATCGGTCGTGGCGCGCAACATCGCATAGAACGCCGTGAAGTACCACACTGGCGCAATTTCCTGCGGCGTTTGCAGCGGATTGGCGGGAATGAAGTTGTTCGCTTCAAGGAAGTACCCACCCATCTCCGGTGCGAAAAAGATGATCGCCGCGAAGATGATCAGGAATACCGTCACGCCCATGAAGTCGTGCACCGAGTAGTACGGGTGGAACGGGATGCCGTCGAGCGGAATGCCGTCCGGGTCCTTCTTTGCCTTGATCTCGATGCCGTCCGGGTTGTTCGAACCCACTTCGTGCAGCGCCACCAGGTGCGCGACCACCAACCCGATCAGCACCAGCGGAATCGCGATCACGTGAAACGCGAAGAAGCGGTTCAGCGTGACGTCCGAGACGACGTAATCACCACGAATCCACAGCGACAGATCCGGGCCGATGAACGGAATCGCCGAGAACAGGTTCACGATCACCTGCGCGCCCCAGAACGACATCTGGCCCCACGGCAGCAGGTAGCCAAAGAACGCCTCGGCCATCAGACACAGAAAGATCGCGCAGCCGAACACCCATACCAGTTCGCGCGGCTTGCGGTACGAGCCGTACAGCAGCCCGCGGAACATGTGCAGATACACGACGACGAAGAACATCGACGCGCCCGTGGAGTGCATATAGCGGATCAGCCAGCCCCAAGGCACCTCGCGCATGATGTACTCGACCGACGAGAACGCGAGCGTCGCGTCGGGCTTGTAGTTCATCGTGAGAAAGATGCCGGTGACGATCTGATTGACCAGCACCAGCAACGCGAGCGAACCGAAGAAGTACCAGAAGTTGAAGTTCTTCGGCGCGTAGTACTCGGAAACGTGCTTCTTCCAGGTAGACGTCAGGGGAAAGCGCCGGTCGATCCAGCCGACCAGCCCGGTCGTCTCCACTTCATGTTCGATCGCCATTACGCTTCTCCTTTCTCGTCCTTGCCGATCACGAGGCCGGTGGCCGACGTGAACATGTAAGGCGGGATGTCGAGGTTCTGCGGCGCAGGTTTGTTCTTGAAGACGCGGCCGGCCATGTCATAGGTCGAGCCGTGGCACGGGCACAGGAAGCCGCCTGGCCAGTCGTCGGGAAGATTGGGCTGCGCGCCCTCCTGGAAGCGCGGGGTCGGCGTGCAGCCCAGATGGGTGCACACGGCGACGGCGACGAAAAGATTCTTGTGATCGGTGCGCGAACGGAATTCGTTGTTGCAGTACTCCGGCAACGGCATCGAAAAAGGATTCTTGGTGTGGGGATCCGCTACTTCGTTATCGGCTTTCTGAACATCGGCCAGCATTCTGTCGGTGCGGTTGATGATCCACACCGGCTTACCGCGCCAGGCGACCGTCTTCATGTCGCCGGGTTTGAGATCACTGATATCGACTTCGACCGGGGCGCCTGCCGCCTTGGCCTTTTCAGATGGTGCAAACGAACTAACAAAGGGTACGACAGTGGCAACGCCTCCTATGCCACCTGCTACGGTCGTCGCTATCAGCCAGGTACGGCGGCCGCCGTCGACGCGTTCATCTTCCTTGTCTCGCATTACACGCCCCACTTCTGAGTTGGATTTTTCCTTCACGTCGCTTCTACCGCCGCTAGTTTGCGCGAATGGAGTCGGCATTTACAAGGCCCCATTGCCAAAAACCGTGCGAAGCCCTTGATAAGTCAGGGTTTCTCCGTACGGATCGCAAACTTTTTTGCACCTCCTTTTAAGCGCCCTCTACGTTATTCGTGCCTTTTTCTTATCTAATGCCGATTTTCAATTCAGACGGGATTCGGGATATCGATAAACACGTGTTCGATATCGAACTGCTCCGACAGATGCTTGCCCACCGCCTGGACGCCGAAACGCTCGGTGGCGTGATGGCCGGCCGCGAGGAACGCCACGCCGCTTTCCGCCGAGGTGTGCATCACCGACTCCGACACTTCGCCGGTCAGGTAGACATCCGCGCCGGCATTGATGGCGGCGTCGAACATGCCTTGCGCGGCGCCCGTGCACCAGCCCACGCGGCGCAGTTCGCGATCCGGGTCGCCGAACACGAGCGGCGCGCGGCCAAGCGTCTGCTCGACTTGCGCGGTGAAATGCGCGAGCGTGATCGGCATCGGAAACGTGGCGAGCCAGCCAAGATCGTTCTCGCCGAAGCGCGCGTCGCTGATCCAGCCCATCTTCGCGCCGATCTGCGCGTTGTTGCCGAACTCGGGATGGTCGTCGAGCGGCAGGTGATAGGCGAACAGGTTCAGGTCGTTGGCGATCAGCAGCTTAAGCCGCGCGTGTTTGCGGCCGGTGATCTGCGGCGCCTCGTTGCGCCAGAAGTAGCCGTGATGGACCAGCACCGCGTCCGCGCCCCAGTCGAGCGCGGCTTCGAGAAAGGCCACGGAAGCCGTCACGCCGGTCGCGAGCTTATTGATCCTGCGCCGGCCTTCCACCTGCAATCCATTGGGGCAATAGTCCTTGAAGCGCGCGGTTTCAAGGAGATTGTTCAAGTACAATTCAAGTTCGATCCGATCCATATAAACCTCTAGTCTTCAGATGCTTAGACGCTTTTGGCTGTTCTTTGCCCAAGCGGTGACTGTGCTGTTGGCGCTGATGTTCATCATTGCGACCCTCAAACCGCAGTGGCTCCAGCGTCAAGGGCAATTCGGCAAGCAACTCGCCGAACCGATCGTCGCCCTTCGGGAAGTGGCGCCAGGCATCGGCACGGGTCCTGCACAGGCGTCGTATGCAGACGCCGCGCAAAAGGCCATGCCCGCGGTCGTCAATGTGTTCTCCAGCAAGGATGGCTCGCTGCCACCCGACCCACGCGCGAAAGATCCGCTGTTCCGCTACTTCTTCGGCGACAAGAACAAAGGCAAGCAGCAGGAGCAACCCGCGTCGAATCTCGGCTCTGGGGTGATAGTGAGTTCGGAAGGTTACATTCTAACGAACCAGCACGTCGTGGACGGCGCCGATCAGATCGAAATCGCGCTCGCCGACGGCCGCACCACCAATGCCAAGGTGATCGGCGTCGATCCTGAGACCGATCTGGCCGTGCTGAAGGTCAACATGACCAACCTGCCTACCATCACGCTCGGCCGCATGGACCAGACGCGCGTGGGCGACGTGGTGCTGGCGATCGGCAATCCGTTCGGCGTCGGCCAGACGGTGACCATGGGCATTGTCAGCGCGCTGGGGCGCAATCACCTAGGCATCAATACGTTCGAAAACTTCATTCAGACCGACGCGGCTATCAACCCAGGCAATTCGGGCGGTGCGCTGGTCGACGTGAACGGCAATCTGCTCGGCATCAACACCGCCATCTATTCGCGCTCAGGCGGCTCGCTCGGCATCGGCTTTGCGATTCCGGTCTCGACCGCACGCAGCGTGCTGGAGAGCATCATCACGACGGGCTCGGTCACGCGGGGCTGGATCGGCGTGGAGCCGCAGGACGTAACGCCGGAAATCGCCGAATCGTTCGGGCTCGAGCAGAAGTCGGGCGCGATTGTCGCGGGCGTGCTGAAGAACGGTCCGGCCGACCGTGCGGGTATCAAGCCGGGTGACATCCTGGTGAGCGTGAACGGCCAGGAGATCACGGACACCACGCGTTTGCTGAACGTCATCGCGCAGATCAAGCCGGGCACGGCGGCGAAGGTTCATCTGGTGCGCAAGAGCCACGAGATGGATCTGGAAGTGACGATCGGCAAGCGCCCGCCTCCGCCGAAGCAACCGGCCGAGGACAACGGCGGTGGCGATCAGCAGGACGACGACGGCGGTTGATAGCGCGAGAGACATCGCGGCTATTGATGCGTGCAACGCCGTCGCAAAAACAAAAAGGGCAGTCCGTGATGGACTGCCCTTTTTGTTTGTCTCTCTGTGCTGCCGTTCAACCTGGCGGACTATCTTCCGCAATCACAGGTTTTTGCTTGCCGACAATCAACCGCGCCGCGATGATGCCCGCCTCGTACAGCACGATCAGCGGAATCGCCAGAATCAGCTGCGAGAACACGTCCGGCGGCGTCACCACCGCCGAAATCACAAACGCGCCCACGATCACATACGGACGGATTTCCTTGAGCTTCTTGATGGTCAGCACGTTCATGCGGACCAGCAGCACCACGACAATCGGCACTTCGAACGTCACGCCGAACGCAAGGAACATGGTGAGCACGAAGCTCAGGTAGTTATCGATATCGGTGGTCATCTCCGCGCCGAGCGGCGCGTTGTAGTGCGCCATCACGCGAAAGATGGTCGGAAACACTACGAAGTACGCGAACGCCATGCCGCACAGGAACAGCGTGTAGCTGCTGCCCACCAGCGGCCCGACCAGCTTCTTCTCGTGCTGATACAGACCCGGCGCAACGAACGCCCAGATCTGGTACAGCACGATCGGCAGCGCGATCACGAAGGCGACGAGCATGGTCACCTTCATCGGCACGAAGAACGAGCCGGTGACGTCGGTGACGATCATCTTGCCGTCCTTCGGCAGATTCTGCATCAAGGGCCGCGCCAGCAGCCGGAAGATATCCGGCGCCCAATACACGAGCCCGACAAACACCACGATGACGGCAAGGCCGGCGCGGATGATACGGTCGCGCAGTTCAACGAGGTGGGAAATGAAGGTCTCTTCAGTGCCTTCGTCCTGGGTTTGCTGGGGGTCGCTCACACCGGCCCTCGGTTAGAGATTGTCGTTCTGATCATCAGAAAAACCGCGTCGGACGACGCATGGTGGCCGGCGTATGCCGCGCCACGCGCGCCGCGCCCGACTGCACACGCGTGCGGCGCGTGGTGGCGCGCTTGTACCAGGTGGGCATGGCGGTTTGCTTGACGCGCCAGTTCTTGCGCTTGGGGCCTGAGGGTGGCGTGCTGGTCTGCCACGGCGAATTGCTGACATCTTCAAGCGCGCCGCCGGCAATGCTCGGCGACACCGACGTGCCGCTATTCCAAGCGTCGTTCAGTTCCGTTTCGTGCTTGCGCAGATTGTCCTGAACGTTGGTTTCGACGTTGCTCGCCGCCGCTTCGAACTCGGTCTTCATGCGACGCAATTCGTCGAGTTCGATTTCGCGGGTGACTTCGGCCTTCACGTCGTTGATATACCGCTGCGCGCGGCCGAACAGCGCGCCGGCCGTGCGGGCAACGCGAGGCAGGCGCTCAGGCCCGAGTACGACCAGCGCGACGACGCCGATCAGCGCCATCTTGGTTAGACCGAGGTCCAGCATGAAGTGAAGTGTCCGTCAGTAACGCGGTTGGGCCGCGGCTTAGCGGTAATCGCCGGAACGCGGCGTCTTTTCCTTCGCATCCACATCTACCGCGCCATTGCGCGGCAGTTCGCGCTGCTGCGCTTCGCCTGCGGGCGTTTCGGCTTCCTTCATGCCTTCCTTGAAGCCCTTCACCGCGCCACCCAGATCGGTACCGATATTGCGCAGCTTCTTCGTGCCAAACACGAGCGCCACGATCAGCAACACGATCAGCCAATGCCAAATGCTCAACGAACCCATGACTACTCTCCTTAACCCCGACACCGCACGTGATGCGGCAAAACTCGTGCGCCTTGCGGCGTGAATCGAAGCGCGTGCGCTCCATCTATACGTTGCCGCGAGCTGTTTCGAATCAACCCACGACACGGTGTGCCATTGTGACCTGACGATCGCGTCGGCGTCGTTACAGTGCAGCAAAAAAACGGCCCTGCTATTCTCAACGGCCAAAACTCGCTGCGCGCCTCGCAGCTCGCGGTTATTTACGAGCCCGCTCTATCAGCCCGCCCGTCAGCCCATGCGCTGCCACGGACGCGGCCCGGCGAGGATGTGCGCATGCAGGTGATACACCTCTTGGCCACCGCCCGGCCCCGTATTGATGACCGTACGAAAACCGGTTTCGCCGCCGGTGTACGCCACGCCCAGCTGGTCGGCCAGACGCGCCACCAGAACAAGCATTCTACCAAGCAGCGGTGCGTCGCTTTCGGTGCAATTCGATAGCGTGGCGATGTGTTTGCGGGGAATCACCAGCACGTGCGTTTCAGCGGCCGGACGAATATCACGGAAGGCAACGAATTCGTCGTCTTCATGGACTTTGGTCGACGGAATCTCGCCGGCGGCGATCTTGCAGAACAGGCAGTTCGGGTCGTGGCTCATCGTATTCCTGACACAGTATGGCTAGAGCGCGAAGCGTGATGCGGCACGGCTCATATCCGGCCCGGCCGCAGCCGGACCCAACTCAGAACCAGCCACGCGGGTTCGCGAGCGGCTTGTTATCGTACAGATACAGCCAGCCTTTGATAATACGGTACAACATCCAGATGCTGACGGCCCACAGAACCGGAATGCCGATCACCACGAACAGCAGCACACCGCCGATCGCATAACCCAGCAAGGCCATCCAGAACGAGCGGATCTGCCACTCGAAATGCGCTTCGTAGGGCGTGCCCACCACATCGGGCCGCTTCACGTAGTTGATGATGATCGCGATCAGAATCGTCAGACCACCCGTCAGCCAATGAACCGCATACAGCGCGTACAGCACGTGGGTGAGCGTGCGCAGACTGCGTTCGCGCTCTGGCTCGATCGCGTTGCGGTAGACCGGCGGCGGATAATTTCCTTGCGACTGTTCCATGCTTGCGTCCTCCCGAGGATGCGATCCTGTTCGTTCAGTGCAATGTGGGTGCCGACGTTCGCCACTTCAAGACACGGCTGACAAGGTAGCGACAAGGCGGCGACAATCAGTCGCCGTTCTCTTCGCGCTCGCGGCTCTTGCGCAGCGCCTTCTCCTCGATGCCCGACAGGCCTTCACGGCGCTCGAGTTCGGCAAGGACGTCCGCCGGGCTCAGGTCGAAATGCGACAGCATCACGAGGCAGTGGAACCAGAGGTCCGCCACTTCGCCGACCAGCGCTTTCGGCGCGCCGCCGTGGCGGGTGTCTTTGGCGGCCAGCACGACTTCGGTGGCCTCTTCGCCGATCTTCTTGAGAATCGCGTCATCGCCTTTGTGGAACAGGCGTGACACGTACGAGATGTCCGGATCGCCGCCCTTGCGGCTGTCGATGATGGCCGCGAGGCGCAGCAGCGTGTCCTTAGTGGACGAAGCCGAGTCGGTGGATTGCGTGGATTGCGTCATTTGTAGATGTGTTCGGGGTCTTTCAGCACGGGATCGACGGCGACCCAGTCGCCATCTTCAACCGTGCCTTCGAATTTCTGGAAAAAGCACGAGTGGCGGCCGGTGTGGCACGCAATGCCCGACACCTGCTCGACCTTCAGCAGCACGACGTCTTCGTCGCAATCGAGCCGCACTTCATGCACATGCTGCACGTGACCGGACTCTTCGCCCTTGAACCACAAGCGTTGGCGCGAGCGCGAGAAATACACCGCGCGGCCGGTTTCGACGGTTTTCGCCAGGGCTTCGCGGTTCATCCACGCGAACATCAGCACGTCGTTGGTCGACGCTTCCTGCGCGATCACCGGCACGAGGCCGTTCGCGTCCCACCGGACCTTGTCGAGCCACTCTACTGCCGAGGAATTCACCACGTCACAACCTCACCGAAATGCCTTGATCGGCCATGAAGCGCTTGGCCTCGCCCACGGTGTGTTCGCCGTAGTGGAAGATGCTGGCGGCGAGCACTGCGTCCGCGTGGCCACTCTTGATGCCGTCGGCCAGATGCTGCAGCGAGCCGACACCACCCGAGGCGATCACCGGAATCGACACCGCGTCGGACACCGCCCGCGTGAGCGCGAGATCGAAGCCGCTCTTGGTGCCGTCGCGGTCCATGCTGGTCAGCAGGATTTCTCCGGCGCCCAGTTCGGCCATCTTGCGCGCCCATTCGACAGCTTCGAGGCCGGTGGCCTTGCGCCCGCCGTGCGTGAAGACTTCCCAGCGCGGCGGTTCGCCGTCCGCGGAGACGCGCTTCGCGTCGATGGCGACGACGATGCATTGCGAGCCGTATTTGTCCGTCGCGTCGCGCACGAGTTGCGGATTCGCAACCGCCGACGAGTTCATGCTGATCTTGTCCGCGCCCGCGTTCAACAGCCGCCGCACGTCTTCGACAGCGCGCACGCCGCCGCCGACCGTCAGCGGAATGAACACCTGGGAAGCGACCGCTTCGATGATCGGCAGAATCAGATCGCGCTGGTCGGAGGTGGCGGTGATGTCAAGGAAGGTCAGTTCGTCGGCGCCCTGATCGTCGTAGCGGCGCGCAATTTCGACCGGGTCGCCCGCATCGCGCAGTTCGACGAAGTTGACGCCCTTGACCACGCGGCCAGCCGTGACGTCGAGACAGGGGATGATGCGTTTAGCTAGAGCCATAATCGTGCAATTCTGCCAATACCGCTGATGAGGCCGCTCGCCTGAATCTTCACGAGCGGCACTGTGCCGGCGCTGCTCGCCGCGTCAGGCCGCAAGCCGGAAATGTGCCGAAGACACCAGCTGGCGGCTTGACGCGCTTTCGGGACACGCCGTTGCGTCCGCTTTTAAAGTCCGAAGCCCGCTGCTGCGTCGATTCCGGGCCGATCGCGACGCTTCGAACCTAGAGCCTTAAGCGTCGTCCGATTCGCGCAACCGGTCGGCGAGGGTTTGCGCCGCTGCGAAGTCCAGATCGCCCGAGTAGATTGCCCGGCCGCAGATCACGCCTTCGATGCCTTCGTCCTCGACTTCGCACAGCGACTCGATGTCCGCGAGGTTCGACAAACCGCCGCTCGCGATCACCGGAATCTTCACCGCGCGAGCGAGACGCACCGTGGCTTCGATGTTGATGCCCTGGAGCATGCCGTCGCGGCCGATGTCGGTGTAGATGATCGACTCGCAGCCGTAATCCTCGAACTTGCGCGCCAGATCGGCCACTTCATGGCCGGTCAGCTTGCTCCAGCCATCGGTCGCGACCTTGCCGTCTTTCGCGTCCAGACCGACGATGATATGGCCGCCGAAAGCCGTGCACGCATCCTGCAGGAAGCCGGGATTCTTCACCGCCGCCGTGCCGATGATGACGTACGACAAACCGTCGTCCAGATAGCGCTCGATCGTGTTCAGATCGCGGATGCCGCCGCCCAGCTGGACGGGAATCTCACCACCCACTTCCTCGATGATCGCGCGAATCGCGTCTTCATTTTTCGGCTTGCCGGCGAACGCGCCATTCAGGTCGACGAGGTGCAGACGGCGGGCGCCGCGATCGACCCAATGCCGGGCCATCGCCGCCGGTTCCTCGGAAAATATCGTCGCCTGGTCCATATCGCCCTGTTTGAGGCGTACACAGTGACCATCTTTCAGGTCGATGGCGGGAATCAGCAGCATAGCAATCGGGTGTTGTCTGGGAGGTGGTTGAAGGTCGGCGGCAGCGGCTGACAAGCCAGCCCGCCATAACGCCGTTTCGCTAGTTTAGTACAACTCTTTCGACGCCCTTGCGGAGCGCCGTAGTGAAGCGAAATCGTCTTGCTGCGGTTGTGGCGCACGGCCGACGCTCCGCGTGTGGCGGAACGGCGTTGGGCAACAGGATGGAGAAAGGCGCTCACGGGTTCCAGTGCACGAAGTTGCGATACACGCGCAGCCCCGCTTCGGCGCTCTTTTCCGGGTGGAATTGGGTCGCGAAGATGTTATCCCGCGCCACCGCCGAGGTAAAGGGCACACCGTACACCGTTTCGCCCGAGGTATGGGCGGCGTTGTCCGGCACGACGTAGTAGCTGTGCACGAAGTAGAAGAACGCGTTATCCGCGACGCCGTCCCACAAGGGATGCGGCTGCGCCTGGCGCACGCGGTTCCAGCCCATTTGCGGGACCTTGAAGCGCGAGCCGTCGTCTTGTACCTGACCTTCCAGGTCGAAGCGCAGCACCTTGCCGGGCAACAGACCCAGACCGGGCGTATCACCCTCGGCGCTCCAGTCGAACAGCATCTGCTCGCCGACGCACACGCCCATCAGCGGCTTGCTGCGCGAGGCTTCGATGACCGCCTCCTGCAGGCCGGATTCGGCCAGACTGCGCATGCAGTCGGGCATGGCGCCCTGGCCGGGCAGCACCACACGGTCGGCCGAGCGGATCGCTTCGGGCTGATCGACGATCGCTACGTCCGCTTCCGGCGCGGCTTTGCGCAATGCCTGAGCAACCGAGCGCAGGTTGCCCATTCCGTAATCCACAATCGCTATCGAAGTTTTCATTTCAAGTTAGGCAGCAATGCCTTCAATCCATCGACGATGAATTCCACCGCCAGCGCCGATAACATCAAACCCATGAGCCGCGTACCGATGTTGATACCCGTGCGACCGACCCAGCGGGCAATCGGTTCAGCGAGGCGCAGCGAAAAAAAGCAGATCGCCGCCAGCACCGCACCGATCGCGACAAGGCTCAGCCGGTCGTACCAGTGCGCCGAGCCGGCCGCATAAATGATCGTGGTGCTGATCGCGCCCGGGCCGGTCAACAGCGGAATCGCCAGCGGTACAACCGCGATGTTGTTTTTCTGCTCGGCCTCATCGCGCTCTTCCGCCGTCGAACGGCTGTTGCCGATCTGCGCGTTCAGCATGTTGATAGCCATCAGCAACATGATGATCCCGCCGCCCACTTCGAGCGAGCCGACCGAAATGCCGAAGAAGCTGATGATCTGCTGCCCGAGCAGCGTGGTCACCGCAATCACGCAGAACACCGAAATTGCCGCGATGCGGATCGTTCTACGCCGCTCGGCGTCGCTCTGAAGCGCCGTCAGGCTCATAAAGAACGGGATGGCGCCGACCGGGTTGATCAACGCCAGCAGCGAAATAAACGACTTCAGAATATCCATCGCACACCGGGTGCGGGCAAGCGCAGCCGGTCCTGGTCACGAGGCTGGTAAATGAGCGCTTAAAGGCTGCCCTTGGTCGACGGAATCTGTCCCGCCGCGCGTTCGTCCATCTCGACGGCCATGCGCAATGCACGTCCGAACGCCTTGAACACCGTTTCCATCTGGTGATGGGCGTTCAGGCCGCGCAGGTTGTCGATATGCAGCGTGACGCCGGCGTGATTGACGAAGCCGCGAAAAAATTCGATGGAGAGATCGACGTCGAACGTGCCGATGCGCGCTCGCGTGAACGGCACATGGAATTCGAGACCCGGGCGTCCGGAAAAATCGATCACGACGCGCGACAGCGCTTCGTCGAGCGGCACGTAAGAATGACCGTAGCGGCGGATGCCCTTGCGGTCGCCAATTGCCTTCGCGACAGCCTGGCCAAGCGTGATGCCGACGTCTTCGACCGTGTGGTGGTCGTCGATTTCGAGGTCGCCATGCGCTTCGATGTCGAGATCGAACAAGCCGTGTCGTGCGATCTGGTCGAGCATGTGATCAAGAAACGGCACACCGGTGGCCAGCTTCTGCTGACCGGTGCCGTCCAGATTGATCTTCACACGGATCTGCGTTTCGCTTGTGTTGCGAACGACTTCCGCAAGGCGCATGGTAATTCCTCGAATCTAGCTAGAAAGCGATAGTAGTGTGGGATGGGAACACGGCGGACCGCGCGCACTTTTCGCAGTACGGAAAAGCGCTCACGCGGCCATTCAGCTCGCCGTTCAGTGCAGCACGAGTTTCAGTCCAGCGATCAATTGGGCGTTTTCTTCGGGCGAACCGACGGTCAAACGCACGCAATTGACCAGCAATGGATGCATTTTACTCACGTTTTTGATCAAAACCCGTGCTGCCAGCAGCGTTTCGAACATAACGGATGCGTCAGGCACCCGCACTAGCAGGAAGTTGCCGGCGCTCGGGAACACTTCGGCGCCCGGCAATTGGGCCACGGCCTGCGCGAGTTTCGTGCGTTCTTCGCGCAGTTGCTCGGCCTGGGCGTCGAGCACGTCGACATGGTCGAGCAGGAAATCGGCCGCCGCTTGCGTCAGCACGTTGGTGTTGTAGGGCGGCCGCACCTTGTCGAATTCGGTGAGCCAGGCGGGCTTGCCGACCAGATAACCCAGGCGGATGCCGGCCAGACCGAGCTTGGACACCGTACGCATCACGACGACGTTGTCGAACGCATCGGCGCGCGGCAGCCAGCTTTGCTGCGCAAACGGCTGGTAGGCCTCGTCGATCACCACCAGGCTTTTGTTCGCCGCGGCGATGATGCGCTCCATATCCGCGTCGTCGTACAGCGTGCCGGTCGGGTTGTTCGGATAGGCCAGATAGATGACCGCCGGTTCATGCTCGGCGATCGCCGCCAGCATCGCTTCGGTGTCGAGCGTGAAATCGGGCTTCAGCGGCACACCGATGAATTCCAGATTCGCCAGCTTCGCGGACATCTGATACATGACGAAACCCGGCATCGGCGCGAGCACCTTGGCGCCCGGCTTCGCGCACGCCACCGACACCATGCTGATGATTTCATCCGAGCCGTTGCCGAGCAGCACGTCGCAACCCGCGGGCACACCCATCACGCGCTTGATCTTTTCGATCAGCGCTTCCGGGCGCGGCGCCGGGTAGCGGTTCAGCGCAACGCCGGCCAGATGCTCGCCCAGATGGGCGGCAAGCACCGGCGGCAGCGAAAACGGATTTTCCATCGCGTCGAGCTTGATATAGCCCGTGGCGTCCGGAACCGGGTAGCTCGTCATCGTGAGCACGTCGCGGCGGATGATGTCTTGAGGTGTCGTCATAAGTCAGTGGACCGGGCCGCACGGGAGACGCCGGCCGGGAATCGGCGGCTTGCGGACTGCCCCAGGTTGGTCTGTATTGTCGTTATTTAACGGGAAACCGCGCGTAATCCGTCGGCAGAGTTCGCGGACACCGGTTCGATGCCCGCCCGCTCCGTACTCCGGCTTGTTGCGGTCAGCCGCGCTTAGCCGTTCTGCCGCATCCGGTATTCAGCGCTGCGGGCATGCGCCTGCAGGCCTTCGCCGTACGCGAGTTCGGCGGCGATCTCGCCAAGCGTCTGCGCGCCTTCCGCACTGACCTCGATCACGCTCGAACGCTTGAAGAAATCGTAAACGCCCAGCGGTGACGAGAACCGTGCGGTACGCGACGTAGGCAGCACATGATTCGGCCCCGCGCAGTAGTCGCCGAGGCTTTCACTGGTGTAGCGGCCGAGGAAGATCGCGCCGGCATGGCGGATCAGCTGGCCCCATTGATGCGGTTCCAGCGCGGAGATTTCGAGGTGTTCAGGGGCGATGTCGTTGGCGATCGCGCAGGCTTCGGCCATATCGCGCACCTTGATCAACGCACCGCGGCCTTCGAGCGATGCGCGGATCACGTCCTGCCGTGGCATGGTCGGCAGCAGTTCGTTGATCGCATCACGCACGCGGGCGATGAATGCATCGTCCGGGCACAGCAGGATGGATTGCGCGAGCTCGTCGTGCTCGGCTTGCGAGAACAGGTCCATCGCGATCCAGCGCGGGTCCGTCGTACCGTCGCA
The DNA here is from genome assembly GCF_030464785.1 of Paraburkholderia sp. SEWSISQ10-3 4. NCBI lineage: Bacteria > Pseudomonadati > Pseudomonadota > Betaproteobacteria > Burkholderiales > Burkholderiaceae > Paraburkholderia > Paraburkholderia sp. SEWSISQ10-3 4. The sequence continues at coordinate 73,752 of NZ_JALPRI010000019.1, read as the reverse complement.
CAGCACAAGAATCTCCGACGGTCCGGCGATCATGTCGATGCCGACCGTGCCGAACACCCGGCGCTTGGCCGATGCGACATAGGCGTTGCCGGGGCCGCAGATCTTGTCCACCGCGGGCACCGTTTCCGTGCCGTACGCCAACGCGCCCACCGCCTGCGCGCCGCCGATCGTGAACACGCGATCCACGCCACCCAGCAACGCGGCCGCCAGCACCAACGGATTCTTCACGCCGTCCGGCGTGGGCACGACCATGACGATTTCGCGCACACCGGCCACCCGCGCCGGAATCGCGTTCATCAGCACCGACGACGGATACGCCGCCTTGCCGCCCGGCACGTAGATACCCGCGCGATCCAGCGGCGTGACCTTCTGGCCGAGCACGGTGCCGTCGGCTTCCGTGTACTGCCAGCTATGGCTGCCGCACTCGATCTTCTGCTTCTCGTGGTAACCGCGCACACGCGCCGCCGCCGCTTCGAGCGCCGCGCGGCGCTTTGGCTCCAGGCCTTCGAGCGCCGCTTCCAGTTCGGACATCGGCAGCTCGAGCGCCGCGACGCTCTTCGCATCGACGCGGTCGAAGCGGTTCGTGTACTCGAGCACCGCAGCATCGCCGCGTGCCTTCACGTCGTTGAGAATCTGCGCGACCGAGCGCTCGATTGCTTCGTCTTCGCTCGCCTCGAACGCGAGCACCGCGTGCAGCGACTTCTGGAAGTCGGGAGCACTGGAATCGAGTTTGCGAATCTTGATAGACATACGGGTATCCGTTTCGGTAAGGCGCGCTAAAGCGTGGTCAAACGAGCGTGGTCAAACTTTTCAGGCCGCAGCGCCGGCCTTCGACGCGCGTTCGAACGCATCGAGGATCGGCCGCAGCGCCGCGCGCTTGAGCTTCAGCGCGGCCTGGTTCACAACGAGGCGCGACGAAATCTGCATGATCTCTTCCACCTCGACAAGATTGTTGGCGCGCAAGGTATTGCCCGAACTCACCAGGTCGACGATCGCGTCGGCGAGGCCGACCAGCGGCGCCAGTTCCATCGAACCGTACAGCTTGATCAGGTCGACGTGCACGCCCTTGGCGGCAAAATGCTCACGTGCCGTTTCAACATACTTGGTCGCCACGCGCAGACGTGCGCCCTGGCGCACCGCGTTCGCGTAATCGAAACCGGCCGCCACTGCGACCGACATCCGGCAGCGCGCGATATCCAGATCGACCGGCTGATACAGCCCGCTGCCGCCGTGCTCGAGCAACACGTCTTTGCCGGCCACGCCAAAGTCGGCCGCGCCGTATTCGACGTAGGTCGGCACGTCCGTGGCGCGCACGATGATCACGCGCACGTTCGCGTCGGTAGTCGGCAGAATCAGCTTGCGCGAGGTTTCCGGATCTTCGGCGACTTCAATGCCGGCGGCGGCGAGCAGCGGCAGCGTCTCTTCGAAGATACGCCCTTTCGACAAAGCCAGCGTGAGCGGTGCGCTCACAGCCGGCGACGACGACGTTTGCGGCATCGAACTCATGCCTGGCTCCCCGAGATACGGCGCACCTTGGCGCCGATGGCGTTGAGCTTGGTTTCCATCCGGTCGTAGCCGCGATCCAGGTGATAGATACGGTCGATCAGCGTTTCACCTTCGGCACGCAGCGCGGCGATTACGAGGCTCGCCGACGCACGCAGGTCGGTCGCCATCACCTTCGCGCCGGACAGCTTCTCGACGCCGGTCACAAGCGCGGTGTTGCCGTCGATCGTGATGTTCGCGCCGAGGCGGTTCAACTCCTGCACGTGCATGTAGCGGTTCTCGAAGATCGTCTCGACGACTTGCGAGGTGCCGTCCGCGAGCGTGTTGAGCGCCATGAACTGCGCCTGCATGTCGGTCGGGAACGCCGGATACTCGGACGTGCGGAAGCTCACCGCGCTCGGGCGCTTGTCCATGCGCACGCGCATCCAGTCTTCGCCCTCTTCGATCGTAACACCGGCTTCGCGCAGCTTTTCGGTTACCGCTTCCAGAATCAGCGGACGTACCTTACGCAATGTGACATCGCCGCCGGCAGCCGCGACCGCGCACAGGAACGTACCGGCTTCGATACGATCCGGAATCACCGTGTGCTTTGCGCCATGCAGCTTGTCGACGCCCTGGATCACCAGGCGGTCGGTGCCGATGCCTTCGATCTTTGCGCCCATCTCGACCAGCAGATGCGCGAGGTCGCCCACTTCCGGCTCACGCGCGGCGTTCTCGATGACCGTTTCGCCCTCAGCCAGCACCGCTGCCATCAGCAGGTTTTCGGTGCCCGTCACGGTGATCATGTCGGTCACGATGCGCGCGCCCTTCAGACGCTTCGCGCGCGCTTCGATGAAGCCGTGCTCGATCGTGATCTCGGCACCCATGGCCTGCAGACCCTTGATGTGCTGATCCACCGGACGCGCGCCGATTGCGCAGCCGCCCGGCAGCGACACGCGAGCGTGACCGAAGCGCGCGACCAGCGGCCCGAGCACGAGGATCGACGCACGCATGGTCTTCACCATTTCGTACGGCGCGACGAGGTTATCGACCTTCGATGCATCCAGCGACACGCGGCCCTCGCCGCTCTCGATCTGCACGCCCATCTGGCCGAGCAGCTTGAGCATCGTGCGCACGTCCTGCAGGTCGGGCACGTTCTCCAGATGCACCGGCTCCGCGCTCAGCAGACTCGCGCACAGAATCGGCAACGCCGCGTTCTTGGCACCTGAGACGACGACTTCACCCGACAGCGGGTAGCCACCTTCAATGACGAGTTTATCCATGCCTGTCAGTTCCTGATTGACCCGGACTTCCGCCGGGCCCGCTTTGACTGTGTTCGACGCGCCGCTACCGGCGTCGCGCCCTTCTTGAGTAATTCGCACTAAATTTCCAGATTACGCGTTCTGCCATTCGGCGGGCGTCAGCGTCTTCATGCTGAGCGCGTGGATTTCTTCGCGCATGCGGTCGCCGAGCGCCGCATACACGAGTTGGTGGCGCTGGATCAGACGCTTGCCTTCGAAGCTCTCGGCAACGATGGTCGCAAAGAAATGCTGACCGTCGCCTTCGACTTCGAGATGCTGGCAAGCGAGCCCAGCCGCGATGTATTGCTTGACCTGTTCGGGAGTCGGCAACATGAGAGATGCTCCTGATCAGTGGCGCAGTTTGTAGCCGGAGGCGAGCATGCGCATCGCCACCACGGCCAGCACCACAAAGAAACCGGCAACGATCGCAAGGCTCACGAGCGGATTGATATCCGACATCCCGAAGAAACCGTAGCGAAAGCCGTCGATCATGTAGAAAAAGGGATTGAGCCGCGACACTTCGCGCCACACCGGTGGCAGCGTATGCGTCGAGTAGAACACGCCCGAGAGGAACGTGAGCGGCATAATCAGAAAGTTTTGAAATGCAGCAAGCTGATCGAACTTTTCGGCCCAGATGCCGGCGATCAAACCGAGCGTGCCGAGGATCGCCGCGCCGAAAATCGCGAACGCGATGATGTAAAGCGGCGCGCTGAAGCTGACCGGCACGAACCAGATCGTCACGATGAACACACCGAAGCCGACCGCGAGACCCCGCGCCACGGCAGCGAGCACATAGGCACCAAACATCTCGTAGTGCGACAACGGCGGCAGCAGCACGAACACCAGGTTGCCCGTGATCTTCGACTGGATCAACGAGGACGAGCTATTCGCAAACGCGTTCTGCAGGACGCTCATCATCACGAGACCGGGAATCAGGAAGCTCGTGTACTCGACACCCGGATAGACCTGAACGTGACCGCGCAGCGCGTGGCCGAAAATCGTCAGATACAGCAGCGCGGTGATGACCGGCGCCAGCACGGTCTGGAACGACACCTTCCAGAAACGCAGGATTTCCTTGTAAAACAGCGTGCGAAAGCCGCTCATGCCAGCCCCTCGATCACTTCCGGACCGTTCATCACCTGAACGAACACATCTTCGAGGTCGGCTTTGCGGACCTCGATTTCTTCGAATGCGCAGCCCGCTGCGCGGCACTGCGCGAGAATCCGCTCGACGTCGTCATAGCTCGCGAGCCGCAGCAGGTGCTGCCGGCCATTGCCATTGCCCGTGCCGCTTTCCACTTCAAGCGGACGCAACTCGACCGGCAACGCGCCTTGCGTAAAGCGCAGGAACAGCTGCATGCCGGCAAAGCGCTGCAGCAGCGTGCTGGTGCGCTCAAGCGCGACGACCTCGCCCCGCCGCAACATCGCGATGCGGTCGCACAGCGATTCGGCTTCTTCCAGATAGTGCGTGGTCAGCACGATCGTGTGGCCTTCGCGATTCAGGCGCGAGATGAATTTCCACAAGGTTTGACGCAGTTCGACGTCGACGCCAGCAGTCGGCTCATCCAGCACGATCACCGGCGGCCGGTGCACCAGCGCCTGCGCCACGAGCACGCGGCGCTTCATGCCGCCCGACAGCGCGCGCATATTGGCGTCGGCCTTCTCGGTGAGGTCGAGATTGGCCATGATCTCGTCGATCCACGCGTCGTTATTGCGCAGCCCGTAGTAGCCGGACTGGATGCGCAAGGTTTCGCGTACCGTGAAGAAGGGATCGAACACGAGTTCCTGCGGCACGACGCCAAGCGCACGGCGCGCGTCGCGGAAATCGCTGACTACGTCATGGCCACGTACCGCGATGCTGCCTTCATCGGCGCGCGCGAGACCGGCGAGTATGCTGATGAGCGTTGTCTTGCCCGCGCCGTTCGGACCGAGCAGTCCGAAGAACTCGCCTTCTTCCACCGTGAGGCTGACGCCCTTGAGCGCCTGCAAGTCCTTGTAGCGCTTCTTGACGTTACGAATTTCTATGGCTGACATGACTGTGGGCCGCGTGCGTCGCGGCGCCTAAAGGAGCCCCAAGGGGGCGCAAAAGTGCTGGAAGGGACGAAATTGGGGCCGGTTATATGCCCCGAAAAACGTTTGATTATAGGGCAAAAATCAGCAGCCCCGGCTCGGCCGGGGCGTTTGGAAGTGACGCTATGGGAGCGTCAATGTCGCGTCGAGATGAGTGTGTCGACGCCGTAGGCTTGTGCAAGGCTGGCGAGACCAGCCGGCAGGTTGACGATCTCGAACGGGGCGCCGCGCGCCTGGGCGGCACGCTCCCACGCGAGCAGGACGGCCAGCGCGGACGAGTCGAATTGCGCGAGCGGCGCGCAATCCACGCCGGTCGCGCCCGCAGCGATGCGCTGCAAACCCGCCTCGAACGCGGCTTTCGCGCTCTCGTGGGTCAGCGTCGCGCCGCTTTCGAAGCGGCTGGCGACGGCGTTCAGCACTTCGCTCACGACTGCTTGCCCGAGGCGAGTTGCTGGTTACGCTGCGTGAGGAACTGGATCAGTCCGTCCACGCCCTTCTGCTGGATCTGCTCGTTGAACTGTTGCTGATACGCCTGGATCAGCCACGCGCCGAGTACGTTGATGTCATACACACGCCAGCCGTTCGGCGTCTTGTACAGACGATAGTCGAGTTCGATCGGCGAGCCGTTGTTCATCACCACCGAGCGCACCACCGTGTCGGTGTCGTCCGGGTTCATCCGGAACGGCTTGTACTGGATCTGCTGGTCGCGCACTTGTGCCAACGCGCCCGAATACGTGCGGATCAGCAACATCTTGAACTGCTCGACCACGGCGTTTTGCTGCTCCGGCGTCGCGGTGCGCCAGTTGCGGCCCATCGCCAGTTGCGTGGTGCGGCGGAAATCCGTGTACGGCAGGATCTTTTCGTTGACGAGCTGGGTGATATGCGAGATGTCACCTTGCTGGATCGACTTGTCGCTGCGCACCGCATCGATCACCTGCTGCGTGACGGTCTTGATCAGGCCGTCCGGCGAATTGGAGTCCACCGCTTGCGCCGACGCACCGGCACTGGCGAACGAGAACAGCGCTGCGAACAACGGAATCAGGAATAGTTTTTTCATATCGAACCTTGCTTGCCTTAAAAATAGTGCAACCGTTTGAGCCGACATTAACACGCGAGTTCAGCAGCAATCCATGCGCAAACTGCGAGAGTCGTATCGAGGTGTTACGGCCGCACGATCAACGCAATTTGAATGACGGGAAGCTGAAACGCGTCGGCGGAACCAGTTGGCCGGCCGGAATCTGCGTCGTTTCCGGACCGCCGTTCAGGTCGAGCGGCGGTGTTTCGGAGCTGCCCGAGGCGGCTTCAGGTGCAGCCGCGGTGCCGGTTGCACCCGAGGCAGCTTGCGGCGGCGTTGCGGCGGTCGCACCGGAGGCCGCCGATGCTTTCGCGGCAGCGCCCTGCGTGCCTGCAGGCGCAGCAGCCGCGCCGCTGTCGACGTCGTCGTACTTCGGCAGCGGTGCTTCGTCGCCGTAGTTCGGCAGCGACTGCGACTGCTTGCCATCCGACAGCAAATACTGGCGGCGCTGCAGGTACGCATTACGCACGAACGAATACTTATCCAGCGCTGCGCCTTCCAGCACGTCGCCCGCGTTCAGCAGATTCGCGCGCGTGTTGACCACGTTCAGGCCGTACAGAGCCCAGCTCAGGCCATCCGGATGAATGTAGCTGAGCGGATTCACATAGTAATTGCCGATCGAACCAACCGCGTCGCGCAGCGTGCTCGGCCCGAACAGCGGCAGCACGAGGTACGGACCCGCCGGCACGCCGTAGTGACCGAGCGTCAGGCCGAGGTCGTTGTCGTGCTTGGGCAGCTTGGCAAGCGTCGCCACGTCGAATAGACCGCCGACGCCGAACACCGTATTGATCACGATCCGCATGATGTCTTCGACGCCGTCGGCGATCTTCAACTGCAGCAGATTGTTTGCCGCGATGTAGACGTCGCCGATATTCGAGAAGAAGTTGGTGACGCTGTCGCGCACCGGCTGCGGCGTGATGAAGACGTAGCCCTTCGCGACCGGCTTCAGCGCGTACTGGTCGAGCTTGTCGTTGACGGTGAAGATGGTACGGTTCAAGCCCTCGAGCGGATCGCCCTTGGTCGGCGTCTGCACGGTCGAGCAGCCGACGAGCGTAGCGGTCGCGAGCGCGAACGTCGCCATCTGGACGGTGCGCACGCCTCGTTTGCGTAGGGTCTGCATTTTTATTCTCCTTATTGACCGGCCGCACCAGAGGCGGGCGGAGTCGGCGCCGCCGACGCGGGCGCCGTGGCAGGGGCGGCCCCAGATGTGGCCGAACCCGCGCCCGACTTGGATGCGCCCGAGTCCGCAGCCTTGCTATACAGGAATTGTCCGATCAGGTTTTCCAGCACGATCGCCGATTGTGTCATTGAGATCGTGTCACCCGCTTTAAGCATCTCGCTATCGCCACCGGGTTCGAGCCCGATGTATTGCTCGCCCAACAGACCCGAGGTCAGGATCTTGGCCGACGTGTCTTTCGGAAACGGGTATTGCTTGTCGATATCGATCGTGACGACAGCCTGATACGCATTGCTGTCAAAGCCGATCGAGGCGACCCGGCCGACCGTCACGCCCGCGCTCTTCACCGGTGCGCGCGCCTTCAGTCCGCCAATATTGTCGAACTTGAGCTTGACCGGGTACGTTGCCTGAAACGACAACGAGCTCATGTTGCCGGCCTTCAGCGCGAGAAACAGCAACGCCACGAAACCCAACACCACGAACAGGCCGACCCAGAAGTCGAGAGCAGTCTTTTTCATCGTCATCCCAAAGTGAATCCGCCACGCTGCTCCCGCTTACGTCGCGCGCAAACCAAGGCGCGCCCGCCGAGCGAAAACGTGCAGCGCAGTTTTAGCTGAACATCAGTGCGGTCAACAGAAAATCGAGGCCGAGCACCGCAAGCGACGCGTACACAACCGTCTTGGTCGTGGCGCGCGACACGCCTTCCGGCGTCGGCTTGGCTTCGTAGCCCTGAAACAGCGCCACAAAGGTCACCGCGAGGCCGAACACCACACTCTTGATGACCCCGGCGCCCACGTCACGCCAGACATCGACGCCGCCTTGCATCTGCGACCAGAACGCGCCGGCATCGACGCCGATCAGCAGCACACCCACCACATAACCGCCGAACACGCCGACCGCGCTGAAAATCGCCGCGAGGATCGGCATGGAAATAATGCCCGCCCACAAGCGCGGCGCGACAACGACCTTGACCGGGTCCACCGCCATCATTTCCATCGCGGTCAATTGCTCGCCCGCCTTCATCAAGCCGATTTCGGCCGTGAGCGACGTGCCGGCGCGGCCCGCAAACAGGAGCGCCGTCACCACCGGCCCGAGTTCGCGCACCAGCGAAAGCGCGACCAGCAGACCCAACGCCTGTTCGGAACCGTAACGGTTCAGCGTGTAATAGCCCTGCAAGCCGAGCACGAAGCCGACGAACAGCCCCGACACGGCGATGATCACCAGCGAATAATTACCCACGAAGTGGATCTGCTTCGTGACAAGGCGCGGCCGGCGCAGCAACGGGAAAAACTCGAGCAGCAGCCGGAAGAAGAACCGCGTGGCGTAGCCGGCCGTGCCCAGCCCGTCGAGTACCGAGCGACCAAGCGCGCTGATCATGACTGACCTCCGCCGATACCAAAATCCGCCGCGAGCGGCGTCTTGCTGGGATAGTGGAATTTGAACGGGCCGTCCGGCGCGCCGTCGATGAACTGGCGCACCGTAGCATCGGTCGACGCGCGCAGCTCAGCCGGCGTGCCTTCGGCATGCACCCCGCCATTGGCGAGGAAGTAGACATAATCGGCGATCGCGAACGATTCCGGCACGTCGTGCGTGACCAGGATCGATGTCGCGCCAAGCGCCTGATTCAGCGCGCGAATCAGGTTCGCGGTGATGCCGAGCGAGATCGGATCGAGGCCGGCGAACGGCTCGTCGTACATCATCAACTCGGGGTCGAGCGCAATCGCCCGGGCAAGCGCCACCCGCCGCGCCATACCACCCGAAATCTCCGACGGCGCGAGGTCGCGCGCGCCGCGCAAGCCGACCGCGTTGAGCTTCATCAACACGAGGTCGCGGATCAGTTCTTCGGGAAGGTCGGTGTGCTCACGCAGCGCAAAAGCGACATTTTCGAACACCGACATGTCGGTAAACAGCGCGCCGAACTGGAACAGCATGCCCATCTTGCGACGCAGCGCGTAGAGGCCGTCGCGCGTTTGTGCGCCGATGTCCTGGCCCTGGAACAGGATCTGGCCACGTTGTGCGCGCACCAGACCGCCGATCAGGCGCAGCACTGTGGTTTTGCCGCAACCCGAGCCGCCCATAACCGCAACGACCTGGCCGCGCTTGAAGCGCAGATTCAGGTTCGACAGGACGAGCCGGTCGCCATAACCGAAGTCGACGTCGCGCAGCTCGAGTAAGGTCTCGGGGGAGGAAGACACGAAACTGACAGTCCTTTTACACGGAAGGCCGAATTATAGGGCCATCATGGAAATGCTGCCGTGAGGTGCCCTGTCCCTTTACTGAACTTGACGATTATTGCGTAAACGCATGTTGCAGCGCAGAAACAGCGACAGCCGGGTCGGCGGCTTCGGTCACGGCGCGCACCACGGCCGCGCAGCCCACGCCCGTCGCCAGCACGTCCGGCAGCACCTGCAGATCGATCCCGCCGATCGCCACCAGCGGCACGACGCCGTCGAGCAGGCGGACATACCGCGCCAGACGCTTGAGGCCTTGCGGGGCGGTCGGCATGACTTTGGTGGTAGTCGGGAACACCGCGCCCAATGCAATGTAGCTTGGCCGGAAATGCAGTGCTTTCAGAATCTCGTAGAAACCGTGCGTCGACAGGCCGAGGTGGATGCCGGCGGCGGCAAGTGCCGACAGATCGGCCGTATGCACGTCTTCCTGGCCAAGGTGGACGCCGTAAGCGCCCGCTTCCAGAGCGGCTTGCCAGTGATCGTTGATGAAAACCTGGGCATCGTGCTCACGGCCCGCGGCGACACAGCGGGCGATTTCGCGCTTCAGTTCGTCGGCGGGTTCGGCCGATTTGCGGCGCAACTGGACCGTTTTCACGCCAAAGCCCACCACCCGTTCGACCCACTCCGCGGTCGGCAGCACCGGGTACAGGCCGAGCCGGTCAGGGCAACGCGCGAACGCTTGCGCCGGCGCGGCCGGCAGACCGGCGAGGCGTGGGAAGTGCGCGATATCGTCCGGAAAGGCGTCGTCCGCTTTGGTCTCGTCGCCGTCGCGCCAGGCCAGCGCCAGGACCAGCGCGTCGTGCGGATCGAAGCCGCAATCCAGAAACGCCGCCAGCGCGGGAATCCAGTCTTCCGCCAGATGGCCCTCCAGACTGTATTTCTCGCCGCCCAGATGCAGCGTCGCCGCGTTCTCGGCGGCGACGATCACGCCTGCGCCCTGCACCTGCCAGCGCGCCACCTGCTCGCCATGCTGCTGCGCGTCGGCGACGATGATCAGGTCGCCGCCGTTCGGCTCGTCCGGCGCGGTCAGGCAGATGCGCCACGGCGCGTGGGTTGGCGGCCACTCGCCCAGGCGGGCGCGGATCCGCTCGGCGGCTTCGGTGAGTTCATCGGCAGGCGGCCAGAAGAGGTCGCGGCCAGTCAAAGGCAAAGTTTGCGTCATGCGGCGCTCCCGTCTTGGTGCCAGAACGGCATGCCGACCACCGGCGTGCTCGCGTGCGCGCTTTCGCGCTCGGCCATCGGCCCCGCCAGAAAAGCCTGGCGGCCCGCTTCGACGCCCAGCGCAAAGGCGCGCGCCATGGCGTCAGGGTGCGTCGCCTGCGAAACGGCGGTGTTCAGCAGCACGCCATCGAAGCCCCACTCCATCACTTGCGCCGCATGCGACGGCACGCCGAGGCCGGCGTCGACGATCAGCGGCACGTCGGGCAAGCGCTCGCGCAACACGCGCAGGCCGTACGGATTGATCACACCCTTGCCGGTGCCGATCGGCGCGCCCCACGGCATCAGCGCCTCGCAGCCCGCATCGAGCAGGCGGCGGCCGATCACCAGATCTTCGGTGCAATACGGCAGGACCTTGAAGCCGTCCTTGATCAGCTGCGTGGCCGCTTCGATCAGGCCTACCGGATCAGGCTGCAGCGTGTAGTCGTCGCCGATCAGTTCGAGCTTGATCCACTCGGTTTCGAAAATCTCGCGCGCCATATGCGCGGTCGTCACGGCCTCGCCGACGGTCAGGCAGCCTGCGGTATTGGGCAGCAGCGGCACGCCGTGGCGCTTGAGCAGGTCGAAGAAACCGGCTTCGGCGCCGCCTTCGTTCATCTGCCGGCGCAGCGCGACGGTCACCATGCCGGGCTGCGCCGCGTCGATCGAATCGGACAGCGATTGCAGCGACGGATAGCGCGAGGTGCCGAGCAGCACGCGGCTCGCGAAAGTCTGGCCGTAGAGCGTGAGCGCGTCGGCGGTTTGGGGGTTAGTCATTTGCATAATCCTGGTCTCCGGCAAGGCGTGGCGCGGGGCTTAACCGCCGGCCACGGGTTGCACGACATCGAGCTTGTCGCCCGGCTGCAGCGCGCGCGCCGCATGCTGGGTGCGTGCGACGAAATCGCCGTTCAGCGCGACCGCGAACGGCGGACGCGCGCCGAACGCGGCGAGCGCATCGGCGACAGTCGCGCCTTCGGGCAACGACAACGGCTTCTGATTGATATGAATGTCCATGGTGTTCGAATACGGTTCAATCGATTGGGGGAGCGACGTCCGCCTGTTTTGCCTGCGGTTATTTCGCCGGCAGACGCGCAACGCTCATGCCGGCTCCCGCGTGGCGTCCAGTTGAAACAACTCGCTCCAGCGCGCGGCATTTTGCCAGTCGGCGAAAGCATCGGCGTCGCCGATGCGGCCGTCGAGCAGCGCGGCAGCGAAGCGCACGGCTTCGTCGGCGACTTCGGGCACGATCATGTAGCCGTGCCGGTACAGGCCGTTCACGCGCAATGTCTGCGCGCCATCCCACAGCAAGGCCGGACGGTGATCCGGCAAAGTCGGGCGGCACTGCGAATTCAGTTCGAGGATGCGCGCCTCGCCGAAGCCTGGGTGCACGGAAAACGCCGCGCTCAGCAGTTCGAGCGCCGAGCGCACGCTGACCGGCGACATGTCCTCGCCTTCCACTTCGGTCGCGCCGATCACGTAGAGATCGTCCTGCTTCGGCGCGATATACAGCGGGTAGCGCGGATGCAGCAGACGCACCGGCCGCGTCAGCTTGATACCCGGCGCATGCACGCGGGCGACTTCACCGCGGATCCCCCGCAACGTCGGCAGCACCGGCTTCGCGCCCAAACCCCGGCAGTCGATCGTGATGCGTGCGGCCGGCAGCGCATGATCGTCGACTGGCGTGTTCCAGTGCGTTTCGACACCGCGCTGGGCGAGGCCTGCCGCGAGCGCGGTCAACACCTGACGGTTATCCAGTTGGCCTTCGCGCGGCAGCAGCCAGCCCTGGTTGAAGCGGCCCGCCAACGCGGGCTCGGCAGCGCCGACCTGAGCGCCCGCCAGCGTCACGAAGCCGCCGTCGAGCAACTCAGCAGGCGCGTTCGAGCGCACCCGGCGTTCGAACAATGGCGCTTCGGTGCGATCGGCGTGATGCCATACGACCAGCGTGCCATTGCGCTGGAAGAACACCGGTTCGGGCAATTCGGCCAGCACGCGCGGCCAGGTGTCGAGCGAACTTGCGCCCAGACGGGTGATCAGCAGTTCGGCACTGGCGGCTTCGGCGAGCGGCGCCAGCATGGCGGCGGCGACCCAGGCCGCGGATTGCGTACCTGCGGCGTCGCCGCGCTCATAGAGCGCCACGCGATGCCCTTCACCGGCGAGGCGCCACGCGACGAGACGCCCGCACAGCCCACCGCCGAGCACGGCGAAATCGGGTTGAGCTAAACGATTCATCGCGTGCGCTCCGGGTCACAACGGCAAGCAACGCTAAAACAGCCCGGCGCGCCGACACAACCGACGAAAACGCGGTGACGAGCAAAACACATGTCTGAAGAATAGGCGGTCATCGAGTCCTTTCCGTACGGCAAAAAAACGCACGTACCCAGGACGAAACCGGCGGGTGAGGCCGGCCGGGCAATAAGCACGTCCAATGACGGACGCCGCCCGGCGGGGAATGGAAGACTGGCTGCTTCCGGAAACTTCCCGCGCCGGTATTACCCGGATCGGGTGCAAAGGGTCTCTCTCAGCCTCGCCGCCGCTGCGTGAAATCACGCTGCCTGTGGGCAAAGCACCCCTGTTTCGTCGAAGGTCATTAGACCATAAAAGGCGCGGCGCCCGCAAACCAACGGCCTCTGCCGTCACACGCCATTGATCCGTCACTATCTTTCGATTCATCAATACGGCCGAATGCAGCGCTCTGGCACAATGCCAGGACCGGATACCGCTGGCGCGCGGGCGACATGCTTCGCCGCCCGCGCGCCAGCGGCATCGAGGCGGGACCTCTGAGCGGAAATTAATTTTCACTTAAGGGCTTCGCGCCAGAATCGGTCGCTCACCCGGACGTGCGTTCGTCGAGCACGACGCCCGGGGCACGCACCGCAAACCCGCCGTGGGGCCGGCCCGACTTGGGGGCCGCCCGACGCGGGCCAGCACTTCACCAGGATGCTCATGACACCGAATACCGCTTCCAGCCCCGTGCTGCCGCCGGACGAAAAAGTCTCCGCATGGAGCCTGATCAAACCTTACTGGGTTTCCGAAGAACGAAAAACGGCGTGGGCGCTGCTCATCGCGATCATCGTGATGAATCTGCTCATCGTGTGGATCAACGTGCGCCTGAACCGCTGGAGCGCCGACTTCTACAACGCGCTGCAAACGAAGAACGTGCACGATTTCCCGCACCTGCTGATGGTGTTCTCGGGGCTCGCGTTCGGCTTCATCATCCTTGCCGTGTACGGCCGCTATCTACGCCAGATGCTCGGCTTCCGCTGGCGCCAGTGGCTGACCACACGTTATCTCAACGAATGGCTGCACGACAGCGCCTTCTACCGGATCGAACGCGACCGGCTCGCCGACAACCCCGACCAGCGGATCAGCGACGACCTGCAATCACTCGCCACCAGCACGCTCTCGCTGACCCTCGACCTGCTGTCCACGATCGTCACACTGGTCTCGTTCATGACGATCCTGTGGTCGCTGGCCGGTGCGCTGACCGTTTCGCTCGGCGGCATGCCGGTGCAGATTCCGGGCTATATGGTGTGGGCCGCGGCGCTCTACGCGGTGGTCGGCTCAGTGATTATCCAGAAGGTCGGCCATCCGCTCGTGTCGATCAATTACCAGGCACAGAAAGTCGAGGCGGATTTCCGTTTCGGCCTGATCCGTCTGCGTGAAAACGCCGAGCAGATCGCCTTCTACAACGGCATGGAGACCGAGAAGAAGAACACGCACTCGCTGTTCGGCCGCATCCGCGACAACTGGTGGCAGGTGATGAAGTACACCAAGCGGCTCACCTTCGTGACGGCTTTCTACGGCCAGATTGCAATCATCTTTCCGCTGGTGGTCGCCGCGCCCCGCTACTTTGCGGGCGCTTTCACGTTCGGCGTTCTAATGCAGATCTCGAGCGCATTCGGCACCGTCAGCGATTCGTTTTCGTGGTTCATCAACAGTTACGGCAGCCTCGTTGAATGGCGCGCTACCGTGAACCGGTTGCGTGAATTCAAGCGCATCGTGCATGCGCCGCGTCTGAAGGAATCGGTCTCGCCCGCTACTGCGCATGGCGGCATCAATCTGCATTTCGTCGACGAAGACAAGCTCACCACCGAAGGTCTCCAGCTCGCGTTGCCGAACGGCAATCCGTTGTCGCGCATCCGCGATATCGCGATCAAGCCGGGCTCGCGCTGGCTGGTGCGGGGCCCGTCCGGCTCCGGCAAGAGCACGCTGATGCGCGCGCTCGCCGGCTTGTGGCCGTTCGGCGACGGCTCGATCGACGCACCGGTCAACGCGCGCATGATGTTCATCCCGCAGGTCAGCTACATGCCGATCGGCACGCTGAAAGCCGCGCTCACCTATCCGTCTTCTGCAGATACCTACACTGACGACGAATGCCGCGAAGCGCTCATCACTTGCCGCCTGTCGGAGTACGCCGACCGCCTGCAGGAATCGGGGCACTGGACGCGCATTCTCTCGCCGGGTGAACAACAGCGCCTCGCCGGCGCCCGCGTGCTGCTGCACAAACCGGACTATCTGTTCCTCGACGAAGCAACCAGTGCGCTCGATTCGGAAAACGAAGCACGCCTCTATCACCTGTTCACCGAGCGGCTGCCGCAGGCGGCAATCGTCAGCGTCGCGCATCGCGAATCGCTGGCGGCATTCCATGACGAAACGCTCGACGTCGAACGCTCGGGCGAACCGATTGCTGCGTGAACAGCATGAACAACGCGAGCGACATGAGCAGCACCGGTGACGCGAGCAGCACGACTGGCATGAGCGGCGCCGGGCTCGATCGGGTCGTCCTGATCACCGGCGCGGGCTCCGGCATCGGCGCCGCACTGGCCCGACGCATCGCCGCGCCGCGCACCGCGTTGATGCTGCACGCCCGTGGCGCCGACGACGAAGCGCGCCAGCGTCTAGCACAGGTCGCCGCCGATTGCGGCGCGAACGGCGCGCGCTGCGCGACGGTGTTCGGCGATCTCGCCGAGCGCGGCGCCGCCGAACACGTGATTCATCAAACGCTCGCGAGCTTCGGCGCGCTTGATCAGCTGGTAGCGAACGCCGGCCACGCGCAACGGCAAACGCTCAACGCACTCGACGCGGACGTGTTCAGCGCCGCCTTCGCCGCCATGCCGGCCGCATTCGCCGCGCTCGTCAAGCGTGCGACGCCTGCCCTGGAAACCTCGAAGCGAGGTCGCGTGGTCGCGCTCAGTTCGTTCGTCGCGCATCGCTATCGCGTGGAAGCGCCGTTCGCCGCAACGGCGGCGGCGAAAGCGGCGATCGAGTCACTGGCTAAAACCGCAGCCGCCGAACTTGCGCCGCATGGCGTGACCGTCAATTGCGTAGCGCCCGGCTATACCCGTAAAGATCGCGGCCCAAGTGCCGATAATGCATCGGTGTGGACCCGCGCCGCCGAAGCGACGCCGCTCGGTCACGTCGCCGAGCCTGCGGATATCGCCGCGCTGATCGCTTTCCTGCTCTCCGACGAAGCGCGTCACATCACCGGCCAGGTGATTCATATCGACGGCGGCCTCACGCTCGGCTAGGCAGCACGCCGCAACATCCGGAAATACGCGAGAACAGTTCGAAAGCAGTTGCGAAGCGGGCAAGTTGTTCCGCGCTTTGAAAATCCCCTGTAGCAGCGACGATAGTCGTGCGGGCCGTACCACGCGCAGCCCGCCCCGCCCCGCCCCTCACTGCTACTGGACTCTCCGCACATGTCACTCGATCGCCGCTTCTATCCTTTGACCCAGCGCGCAGCGCTTGCGCTTGGCGCAGCCCTGCTGCTCACGAGCGCCGCGTACGCTGCGCAAGCCACCCAGCCCACTGAGCCGGCGGATGTTTGCCCCGCGCTCAAACACATCGTCGACGCACCCGACTTCAAGCAGCTGCACGCGCAACCTGCCGCGCAACTGCCGGGCGTATCGGCCGTGGACGACTGCCGCGCCAACACGCACGCCTACGATTGCCACTGGCGCGCGCACTGGCAAGCCGACGGTGTCGTCAACGATCCGCTCGAAGAATTCGGCGCCGATATCGCCGCCTGCTTTCCGAACGTCGTGCACGACGTCAACACGCCGACGCGTCAGCATTTCATCGTGACCACCGAAGATCGGCGCGTAAACGTGACGGCCAGCGTGCAAGGGCAAAACGAACTGCGCCTGCGCATCACGCGCTGAGCGTGGGCCGTTTTTGCCACGCTCCGCTGCTTTTCTGCTGGGACCCGTTGTCATTTGCCGTACTTCCTCACCGCCACCAGGCACCGCATCATGACCTCTACGCCAAGCTTGCGCGCTTACGCTTTCACGCGGGCCCCAATGGCCGCGTGGGTCATGTTGCGGCGGCCGTGTGCGTGGTTCGCCGCCTCGGCCACCCTCGCCTTCGGCCTGAACGGCTGCGCGTGGACGCTGATCTCGGCGGCCGACGCCACCGGCTCCGTGATTCAGGCTGGCTACGCGATCGCGGCAAACTACTCATCGCCGACCTTCGTCAATGGCCGGCCGGCAGACGTGCATAACGTCTGCATCGAAGTGAATCAGACTGTGACAGTCGGCGATTTCGTGCCGGCGCTGCAGCTTGCGCTCGACCGGCACGGCATTCGTTCGGACGTCTACAATCCGGGCACCTCGCCCGCCGGATGCGAGGCGCGTCTCGTCTACAACGCCGCGGTCGATTACGGACGCCGTTCATTCAGCGACGAAACGATCCAGTATCTGTCGATCATCGATCTGACGCTGATTCAGCATGGCCGCATTCTCGTCACCGCGCGTTACCAGACCGGCGGCCTCAACACCGACCGCTTCTCTACCGCCTCGACCAAACTCAATGGTCTGATCGACAAGATGGTGGTCGATCAGACCCAACTGGTCCGGCAGCCGATGCAGACCATTCAGACGTCGCTGGCAAACTAGCCGCACCGTCTGCTTGCTTTCTCTTACGCGAGAAAGAATTCGAAAGCGTTTCGCGCTTTGCTCCGCTCGCGTGGATCACTAAGATGACCTGGATGAACCAATCCATTCTGGTCGTCGACGACGACCCCGTCGTACGTGAGCTCGTCAGCGAATATCTGGTGGGGCGTGGCTTCAAGGTCTCCACGCTCGAACACGGCATGGCGCTGCAGCGTAGCTTGCAGGACGAACGTCCCGCGCTGGTCGTGCTCGACATCATGATGCCGGAGCTCGACGGCATTAGCGCGCTGCGCGCATTGCGCGTCGCCGGCGACGATATACCTGTGATCCTCCTGACCGCGCGTGCCGATCCGATCGACCGCGTGATCGGCCTCGAACTCGGCGCCGACGACTATCTCGGCAAGCCATTCGAACCAAGCGAGCTGGTCGCTCGGATTCGCACGGTCCTGCGCCGCCGCGGCACGATTGCGCCGAGCGCGCCGGAGCAACGCGCGCCCTATCGCTTCGGTCGTTTCGAGGTGAACTTTCCGGCGCGCGAATTGCGCCGCGACGGTGAGCGGATTCCGCTGCGTTCGAGCGAATTCGCCATGCTCAAGGTGTTCGTCACGCACTCAATGACCGTACTCACGCGCGCGCAGTTGCTGGAGAAACTGCACGGCAATAGCGAGGTGCATCGCAATCGCAGTCTTGACGTCTCGATCTGGCGTTTGCGGCGGCTGATCGAAGTGGATCCGTCCGAGCCCCGCTATGTGCAGACCGTCTGGGGACGCGGCTACGTGTTCGTACCGGACGGTGAAATCGGCGCTGCGGAACGCGACGCGCCGGCGCCGCTTGCCTGATGCTTGCCCGGCGGGCGCCCGGCGCCAGGCCTCGGACTTAAGAGAATGAATGCGGCGTGTCGCGCATCTCGCGCACACGCCGCATCCACGCTAGAACGTCAGCACACTCAGAAACATTCTCTGCAGCCAGCCCATCGTGGTGGAGTCGGACACCATCCCCGCGCCGGCCTGCTCGATGCGCGCATTCGCGACCTTGCTCGACGCGACATAATTGCCTGATTCGATATCCTTCGGATTGACGATGCCCGACAAGCGCAGACGGTCGCGGTTGCCGCTCATCGAGATCACCTTCTCGCCCGACACCACCAGATTGCCGGTTGACATCGTCCCGATCACGGTCACGGCCAATGTGCCGGTCATGCCGCTGACGTCGGTGAGACTGCCCTGCCCCTTGTATTCCGTACTGGCCGAGCCGATGTTGAACAGCCTCGCTAGCCGCGCAGCGGCGTTGGTCGACTGATCGGCGGCGGTCGCGGTGATGCTGCTCGAACGGCTCGCGGCGGCGGTCGCGCTATTGTTGCCGCTGTATGACTCCGACAGACGGATCGTCAGCACATCGCCAATATGCTGCGCACGCGGCGTTTCGTAGAGCAGCAAGGGCGCGCCAGCCTGATAGATCGCGCCCTGCGTGTTGACGTTCAGCGGCGCCGACGCGAGCGGCGGCGACATCGGCGTTTCGACGATTGACGGCTGTTGGCCGCTCCCGCAAGCCGTGAGGCAGGCCGCCGCGCCTAGCGCGACAGTGAGACGTAGCGCAGTCATACATGCTCCTTGGCCGGATCGGCCGGGTAAAAAACGGACTTTGCAGTCGTGGTGCCGATGCTTTGTTCAACGATGCAATCTGAACCACGCATGCGCCCGCAACCAGCGTGACAGATGAGGCGTCACATCATCCCGCCTCGGCACCGCTCGCCTGCCATTGCCGTACGACCGATTTCACCCATGCGTCCGAGCCTTTCAGCAAATAGGTGAGCGTGCCGTTGCGGGTGCCCGGCAAAAAGCACAACGTGATCGAACTCACCGCGTTTTCCCACACGTAGACCGGTAGCGCGCCCGATGACGACACGCTTTGCGTCACCAGATGCGGCGTGCCATAACGGTCCGCGAGCGCCTCGCGCAGGTCTTCGGCGGTGATCTCGTCGATCACAAAGGAAATCTCGTACAGACGCAACGCACTCTGGCCGTCGACACGCGCAAAGCGCAGCACATGCTCCAGTGCCGGCGCGCCGTCGACGACGGCTTGCGACACCGCCCAACCATCGTCTGCACGATGCGCCCAGCGACAGGCCACCGTCAGACTCTCGCGCGATTTCAGCCGCATGCCGAGTGCGCCTGCCTGCACATCCGTCTCGCAGACGGGCACGCTGCCAATCGGCGTAGCGCGCACGGTCGAACCTGCGCGGAACTCGTCGAGCGTGATGCCGAGCGCAATGCCGCGAAATGCAAACGGCATGTCCTGCGAGCGCCGCCGTGCGTCAGCGGAACCCGCCTTCGACGCGGCGCTGGCCGCGTTCGCTTCGCGCACGACGGGCTGCGCCGCAGCGAACATCGAGAACGCGCCGCCCAGCAGCGCCAGCACGCAGGCAAACCGTTTGAGTGTCATGATTCAGTCGATCGCGGATGAACACATGTCGAACGGGGTGGCGGCGGCATGGCCGACGACCGGGACGATTTTCAGCGTAGCCGCAGTCAGCCGGCACGGCAGCGCGGCGACGGCGCAGCCGCCGAGTGGCAGCAGCGCCGCGCCGAGCGTCAACCACGCAGCGACACGGATGAAACGTTCAGGAATGCTCGGGGTCGACACACGGGCCTCGGTGCGTCAGGCAGTCGTGTTGACGTGATGCCCGACCAGCCCCGTCGGCAGCGACGGCGGAGCCTCACTAGCGGGCTCCCGTGTCTGCGGCGTGGCCAGCGAGTTGGTTGGGGCTGCGGGTTTTTCCGCTGGCGGCGTGGGCGCGAGCGAAGAAAAGCGGGTTGAGCTGAGATTGCTATGAACGGTCATGGTGAGCCTCGCGTGGCGCTAGGTTTCGATTTCACGCCGCCTGCCGTGGGCCCAAGGCGTTAGGCTGTTTTCGGCATGCGGCGCAACGTACTGCATGACGAATCATCTCGCTGCGCACGTAGTGGCGATGCGCGAAGGAACGCGCGCTTTTCCTCGGTTCTTACGACCCGTTGCGACCCCTTGCCGTCAGTAGCAATTGCGCACAGATTCTTTCCCGGAAGAAATTCAAGCGGTGCAAAATGGCTTCCACGCCGCGCTATGCATGGGCAAATGGGCCAATGCCTTACCGGTGCGTCGCCGGCGCGTTGCCGGATATGGCGGCCGTGAAATATGCCGTGAGCCTTTGGTGGCGGGCCTTACGCCCGCGCCGGAGGGCACGGCGCGAGCCGGGGTAAGCATTGGTAAGAAAACAGTCGATCGCGCGCCGCGCGTGCCAGTCTAAAATTTCGTTATGAATCCACAGGTCCTTATCGTCGACGACGACCCGGTAGTGCGCGATCTGCTCTGCAAGTTTCTGCAGACGAACGGGTTCGACGCGTCAGTGCTGCACGACGGCACCCATTTGCAACGCCGGCTCGAACGTGAACGACCGTCGGTCGTCGTGCTCGACATCATGATGCCGAACACCGACGGCTTACGCGCGCTCACCGCGCTGCGTGCCGCCGGCGACGACATTCCGGTGATTTTCGTAACGGCGCGCGGTACGGTAGCCGACCGCATCGTCGGGCTTTCGCTCGGCGCGGACGACTACCTGACCAAGCCGTTCGACCCACGCGAGCTGCTCGCGCGCATCCATACGGTGTTGCGCCGGCGCGGGCCGTCCACCACGAGCGCGCCGGAAGCCCGCAAGCCGTATCGCTTTGGGCCATTCGAACTCGACTTCGCCACGCGCGCGCTGTCGCGCGACGACTCGAAGCTGCCGCTGCGCGACAGCGAGTTCGCCCTGCTAAAGATTTTCGTCAACAATCCGTACAAAGTGCTGTCGCGCGTGCTGATCCACGATCTCGTACATCGTGACAACCTCGCCTTCCGCGATCGCAGCCTCGACGTGCCGATCTGGCGCCTGCGCCGCGTGATCGAAGACGACCCGTCCAATCCCTGCTACGTGCAGACAGTGCGCGGCAAAGGCTACGTATTCGTGCCGGACGCCGACGGCACACCGTTCGCCGACGAGGCTGCCTCAAGCGCATGAGAAACCCGCTGAACACGCTGTTCGGCAGAATGGCGTTATTGTCGGCAGCGGTGTTGTTCGCAATTCAGGCCGGATGGTTCGTACTGGTGGTGATGCAGCCGCCGCGCCACGAAATCGACGGTTTCGCACGCGGCATTCTGCTCGTGCTGCAGGCCATCAACGGTGAGCCGATGAAGGGCGCCGCGCTCGCGCCCGCCATGCGGGTGCACCTCGTGCCTACGTGGAACATGCCGTCGAGCGTCCATCTGCGCACGCCGGATCAGCGTCCGCTGGTCGAATTGAGCCGGCACTTGCGCGAGAACCTGCCGCCCGGCACGCAGATCGCCGTCGACGACCTGCGCCCGCCGCAGCTATGGGTGCTGTTCCCCGGCAAATCGAACTGGGTTGTCGTGCCGGTGGACGTGCCGCCGCGCCCGCGCTTCGTGATCGAATCCGTCTCGATGCTGGCGGCGGCGCTGATTCTGTCGCTGTTCGCGGTCTGGCAGATGCAGCGGCCGCTGTCGCGCGTGGCCGATGCCGCTCGCGCGTTCGGTTCAGGCGGCCGGCCGGAACCTGTGACCGTGCAGGGCCCGCGCGAACTGCGCGATCTGATCGGCTCCTTCAACGACATGATGCGCCGCCTGAACGAGGCCGGCGACGACCAGGCGGTGATGCTGGCCGGCGTCGCACATGACCTGAAAGCGCCGCTCACGCGGCTCAAATTGCGTGCGAGCGTACTGGTTGCGGAAAGCGAGCGGGCCGGCCTGATACGCGACGTCGACTCGCTGACCAACATCGTCCAGCAGTTTCTGGAGTTTGCGGGTCAGTCCGCCGACACCGGGCCGCCGGTCGAGGTCGACGAATTCCTGCAGGAACAGTTTTCCGCCGGCGACAGCGCCGAGACGCCGCTCTTCACGCTCGATCTGCGGGCCGGTTCGTCGTTCACGCTGCCGCGCACCTTGCTCGACCGGCTGGTCACGAACCTGGTCGATAACGCGCTCGAGCACGGCTCACCGCCGGTGGATATCGCCACCGCGCGCGATGACAGCCGTTGGATCATCAGCGTGCGCGACCACGGCCCAGGCATTCCCGACGACCGCATCGCGGCGGCGATGAAACCGTTCGTGCGGCTCGACGCCGCCCGCGGAGGCGAAGGTCATTGCGGCCTGGGTCTCGCGATTGTCGCGCGCCTCGCGCACGATCGCGGCGGACGCTGCCATGTGCGCAATCACGTGCAAGGCGGGCTGGAAGTGCGGATCGAATTGCCGGTTGAGCCGGCACACGCGTAAGAATGATCGAGAAGGGTGAAGCGCCATTGAGCATGGGCACTTACGCGCCCTTACCAGATGGCCTTTTGTGATGGTTGCGGCCTTATAGTCGCCCCCGGCAACCTCGATGCCGCCCTTCTCTGTCCGCCCGCTTATTTGGGGCGGACTTTTTTTCGTTTGTACCTGCCGGTGTGGTCCACGCAATACCAGGCGCATCGGGCGCGCCAGGCGCGGCGAGCGCGGGTCAGACGACGAGGCGGTCGTGCAACGCGTCGATGGTGGCTTGAGACAGACCCAGGCCTTGTGTCAGATAGCTCGCCATCGTGCCGTAGCTCGCCTGCACCTGATCGAACCCCGCCTGCAGATAATTGTCCTGGACGGTGAACAGGGGTGACTCGCTCGCGGCGACCGCGTCGCCGCTTTGCGCGCGTATCACCTCGGTCTGCGCCGCGATCGATTGGGCCAGATAGACGTTGCTCAGCAGATAGTCCTGCATGATGACGTCGAGTGGCACGTTGGCAATGCTGAGCAGGAGAGCCGAGACCCAACCGGCGCGATCCTTACCCGCATTGGAATGAAACAGTTGCGCGCCGGCGCCATTGGCGAGTCGCGTGAGAAGCTCGCCGTAGCCGACGCGCTGGGCGGCGCCGGTGACATAGGCGCGCGCCTGAGCCTCCATGAACGCGACGGCGGCAGCTGCCGTATCGAAGGTTGGAGCGACGAAGTCGCTGACACCGAGCACGTCGAGCGCTTGCGAGGTCGCGCCGGCCGGCAGGATATCCGCGGTACGCGCGATTTCACCGGGCGTGCGCAGATCGTAGACCGAGGCGATGCCGAGTTTGTCGATCGTGATCGTGTCGGCGGCGCTCAAGGTCAGCGTGTTCGCGCGATAAAAGGCCCCGCGGCGCATCTGTTTGCCGTCAACTGTGGGATAGCCGGCGGCCGCGCCCGCCACATCGCGGAAGTTACTTACCGAGGCGAGGCGAGGCGTTTCCGGCTGATCGGCGTCCAGATTTCCGCCCCCGCAAGCCGACAGCAGCGAACTGCCCATGCCGGAGAGCAGCAACACGCTTGCCGAGGATTTCAGGAATGCGCGGCGCGATTGATAAGCCCGCAAAGGCGTACTCGCGGAGCGACGGGATGGCGAGCAGGTTTTTGCGGTTGCGTGCATTAAGGGTGACGGGTGCGGACGTGAATAGGACTTTCCCAGCTTGAGTGCTGCCGGCGCAGTTTAACGGCGAATAATTTTTTTCGGGTTACTTCGTAGTAGTTGGTAATGAACAGCAATGAAATTTCTTACTCCATCGCCATTTTTGACCACAACTGGCCGCACAACACCTCGTCCCCTTAGAATACAAAAAAACCCCCGATCAAGCCGCCGGAAGGCAAAAACTGCCTGGAGACCACAAAAAAACATGCCCTCTCTCCAATGGTTCACCGAACTGACCCAGCGCGAACGCCGGACCCTCTACGCTGGCTTCGGCGGCTACGCAGTCGACGCGTTCGACTTCATGATCTACTCATTCCTCATCCCGACGCTGATCGCAACGTGGGGCATGACCAAAAGCGAAGCCGGCATGATCGCGACCAGTTCGCTGATTTCGTCGGCGATCGGCGGCTGGCTCGCCGGCATTCTGGCTGACCGCTACGGACGCGTCCGTGTGCTCCAGTGGACCATCGCCACCTTCGCGATCTTCACCTGCCTGTCAGGCTTCACCCACTCGTTCTGGCAACTGCTCACCACCCGCACGCTGCAAGGCATCGGCTTCGGCGGCGAATGGTCGGTCGTGACGATCATGATGGCTGAAACCATCCGTTCACCTCAACATCGCGCGAAAGCCGTCGGCACCGTGCAGAGCAGCTGGTCCGTCGGCTGGGCCGCGGCGGCCATCATCTATTGGGCGTTCTTCGCGCTGCTGCCGGAACAGGTCGCATGGCGCGCCTGCTTCTGGATCGGCCTGCTGCCCGCGCTGTGGATCTTCTACATTCGCCGCAATGTCAGCGATCCTGACATCTTTCTCGAAACACGCCGCGCGCGCGACAGCGGTTTCGATACCTCGCACTTCCTGCAGATCTTCTCCTTCCCTCACCTCAAAACCACCCTGCTGGGCAGCGCGCTGTGCACCGGCATGCTCGGCGGCTACTACGCGATCACCACCTGGCTGCCGACCTATCTGAAGACCGTGCGCCATCTGTCGGTCTTCAACACCAGCGGCTATCTGATCGTGCTGATCGTCGGCTCGTTCACCGGCTATATCGTCGGCGCGATTCTGTGCGACAAGATCGGCCGGCGCGCGTCGTTCGTGCTGTTCGCAATCGGCTCGTTCGTGCTCGGCATGGTCTACACGATGCTGCCGATCACCGACGGCATGATGCTCGCGCTCGGCTTTCCGCTCGGCATCGTCGTGCAGGGGATTTTCGCGGGCGTCGGCGCATATTTGTCGGAACTCTATCCGAATGCGATCCGCGGCTCGGGACAAGGCTTCTGCTACAACCTGGGCCGCGGTCTCGGCTCGTTCTTTCCGATCCTGGTGGGTACACTGTCGCAAACCATGACGCTTGTTAAGGCGATGGGAATCGTCGCCGGTTCGGGCTATCTGCTGGTGATCGTCGCCGCCGTATGTCTGCCGGAAACCAAGGGCAAAGTGCTTGGCGCGACCAGCCCTACCGCCTGAAATCGCTGTACACAACCATGAAAACGATTGTTCTGGGCGGCGGCGTCATTGGCGTCGCCACCGCGTTTTATCTGCGCCAGCAAGGCTGCGACGTCACCGTGATCGAGCGCGAGCCGGACGTCGCGCTCTCCACCAGCTTCGGCAACGCCGGCGTGATCGCGCCGGGCTACGTCACGCCGTGGGCCGCGCCCGGCATGCCGACGAAGATTCTCAAGTATCTGTTCGAGCCGGCCTCACCGCTGATTTTCCGCCCTACCCTGGATCCGGCTCAATGGCGTTGGATCGCGCGCTGGCTGCGTGAATGCGACCTCGAACGGTTTCGCGTCAACAAGCAGCGCATGCAGCGCATCGCTTATTACAGCCGCGAGTGCCTGCACGAATTCCGTGGCCGTCATCCGTTCGACTATGGCCGCAGCCAGGGCTATCTGCAGTTGTTCCGCAGCGAGTACGACGTCGAGCTCGCGCAACCGGCGTTGGCGGTCCTGCGCGACGCGGGCATCGCGCACCGCGAGGTCAGCGCGGCGCAGTGCGTCGAGATCGAACCGGGTTTGCGCTGGGCGCGTCAGACGCCGCTCTCGGGTCTCTATCTCCCCGACGACGAAGCCGGTGATTGCGCCCGCTTCACCCGCGAATTGCGGGCGATCTGCGAGCGCAACGGCGTGCAGTTTCGCTTCGACACACGGGTAAGTTCGCTCGACGTGCGAGGCGGTACGGTGCGCGCGGTGCATCTCGAGAGCGAACGCGGCAGCGAGACATTGCAGGCGGATGCGGTCGTGGTGGCGCTGGGCGTCGACAGTGCGGCGCTGCTCGCGCCGCTCGGTGTGAAGGTGCCGCTCTACCCGGTCAAAGGCTACTCGGCGACGCTGCCGGTCACCGACGATGAAAAGGCCCCGCATGCGGCGCTGATGGACGAGTCGCTGAAGACGGCGATCACGCGCTTCGGCAACAACCTGCGCGTGGCCGGCACCGCGGAGCTCGGCAATCGCCAGACGACTCTGCGTGAGCAGGCCTTGCAGACGCTGATGAAAGTGCTCAAGGACTGGTTTCCGCACGCGGCCAACCCGACCTCGGCGCATTTCTGGGTGGGCCGTCGGCCAATGACGCCCGATGGCGCGCCGTTGCTCGGCCCGTCCGGCGTAGACAATCTGTGGCTGAATCTCGGGCACGGCTCAACGGGCTGGGCGATGTCGATGGGCTCGGGCCGGGTGGTCGCGGATCTGATTACGCAGCGCACGCCGGAAATCGATCTGGACGGGCTGACGTTGGCGCGGTATCGGAAGTAGCAATAAAAAGCCGGGTCACCCTCTCAGGTGCCCGGCTTTGTTTTTACCGCTTTGTCGTCTCCACCACATCCTGCAAGTAGTGGCTGGTTTCCGCGTTGAAGAGCGAAAACCGGCCGGAGACGTTACGTTAGCGCGGCAGTTCCGAATGACCCATCAGGAACGCATCGACCGAACGTGCGCACTGACGGCCTTCGCGGATCGCCCACACCACCAGCGACTGGCCACGACGCATATCGCCCGCGGTGAAGACCTTGTCCACCGACGTGTAATACGCCTTGTCGCCTTCAGTCGAAGCGCGCACGTTGCCACGGTTGTCCTTGTCGACGCCGAACGCTTCGAGCACCGGCGACACCGGTTGCGTGAAGCCCATGGCCAGCAGCACCAGGTCGGCCTTCATTTCGAATTCCGAGTTCGGCACTTCCTGCATCTTGCCGTCCTTCCATTCGACGCGCGCCGCGATCAGCTTCTCGACCTTGCCGTTCTTGCCTTCGAGGCGCTTGGTAGCCACCGCCCAATCGCGCGAGCAACCTTCGTCATGCGACGACGACGTGCGCAGCTTGATCGGCCAGTACGGCCACACGAGCGGCTTGTTCTCTTCTTCCGGCGGTTGCGGCAGCAGTTCGAATTGCGTGACGCTCTTCGCGCCATGACGGTTCGACGTACCGACGCAGTCCGAACCCGTATCGCCGCCACCGATCACGACCACATGCTTGCCCTTGGCGAGCAACTGGTTCGCGACCTTGTCGCCGGCGTTGACCTTGTTCTGCTGCGGCAGGAATTCCATCGCGTAATGGATGCCTTCCAGCTCGCGGCCCGGCACCGGCAGATCCCGCGGCGTTTCCGAACCGCCGGCGATCACGACCGCGTCGAACTGTTCTTTCAGTTCGGCCGGCGTGATGGTTTCCTTCGCGGTGTTACCGATATGCGTCGGCAGCGAATCCGCCTTGCCGACGAATACGTTAGCGCGGAACGTCACGCCTTCGGCTTCCATCTGGCGCATGCGGCGGTCGATCAGCCACTTCTCCAGCTTGAAGTCAGGAATGCCGTAACGCAGCAAGCCACCGATGCGGTCGTTCTTTTCGAACACGGTGACATCGTGCCCCGCGCGCGCGAGTTGCTGCGCGACGGCCAAACCGGCGGGGCCTGATCCGACCACAGCGACCTTCTTGCCCGTCTTGTGCTTCGGCGGCAGCGGTGCGACCCAACCTTCGGCCCACGCTTTGTCGATGATCGCGTGTTCGATCGACTTGATGCCGACCGCGTCGTCGTTGATGCCGAGCGTGCACGCCGCTTCGCACGGCGCCGGGCAGATGCGGCCCGTGAACTCGGGGAAGTTGTTCGTGGAGTGCAGCACTTCGATCGCGGTCTTCCAGTCCTGATGGAACACCAGGTCGTTGAAGTCCGGGATGATGTTGTTCACCGGGCAGCCGTTGTTGCAGAACGGAATGCCGCAGTCCATGCAACGTGCGCCTTGAATCTTGGCTTCGTCGTCGGTCAGTGCCGCGACGAATTCCTTGTAGTGCTTCACACGCGTGAGCGGAGCTTCGTACGCCTCGTGGCGGCGCTCGAACTCGAGAAAACCGGTTGCCTTGCCCATGTGGTTCTCTTCTCTATCTGTATCAGGTGAGGTGATCTACACCCGCCGCGCGTCGAACAATCGAATCGTCGAGCGGCGGGTACGGCTAAGTGTGACGTCTGCGGGTCGAGCCGCGGGCGGGCCAGTTAAGCGGCGAGGACTTCCTTGTTCGCCTTCTTCGCTGCCATTTCGCCCAGTGCGCGCTTGTATTCGGTCGGGAACACCTTCACGAACTGACGGCGCGACGCATCCCAGTTTTCCAGCAACGCTTTCGCACGCGGCGAACCCGTGAACTGGAAGTGACGTTCGATGAGACCCTTGAGCAGGGCTTCGTCGGTTGCGCCGCTGTGCCACAAGCCCTTGTCGACCGTGCGTTCCTGTTCCGCCTGTTGCAGAACCGGATCGAGCGCGACCATCGACTTGTTGCACTTGCCCGCGAACGTGTTGTCCGGGTCGAACACGTAAGCGATACCGCCCGACATACCGGCCGCGAAGTTACGGCCCGTTTCGCCGAGCACGATCACCGTGCCGCCCGTCATGTATTCGCAACCATGGTCGCCCGTGCCTTCGACAACCGCCGTTGCGCCCGAGTTACGCACGCAGAAACGCTCGCCCGCGACGCCGCGGAAGAACGATTCGCCTTCGATCGCGCCGTACATCACCGTGTTGCCGCAGATGATGTTTTCTTCGGACTTGCCGCGGAAATCGTTGGTCGGGCGGATGATGATGCGGCCGCCCGAGAGGCCCTTGCCGACGTAGTCGTTGCCGTCGCCGACCAGATCCAGCGTCACGCCTCTCGCGAGGAACGCGCCGAAACTCTGGCCTGCGGTGCCCTTCAACTGGATGTGAATCGTGTCGTCAGGCAGGCCGTCGTGGCCGTACTTCTTCGCGATCGTGCCGGACAACATCGCGCCGACCGTACGGTTCACGTTGCGCACCGGCTGGATGAACGAGACGTGCTCGCCCTTCTCTATCGCGGCCTTCGCCTTCTCGATCAGCACGTGATCCAGTGCGCGGTCGAGACCGTGGTCCTGCACGTCGACGTGCTTGCGTGCGACATCAGCCGAAACTTGCGGCTGATAGAACACGCGCGAGAAGTCGAGACCCTTCGCTTTCCAGTGTTCGACGCCCTTCTTCATATCGAGCAGCTCGGCGTGACCGATCAGGTCCTCGAACTTGCGGATGCCCAGTTGCGCCATGATTTCGCGCGCTTCTTCCGCAACGAAGAAGAAGAAGTTGACGACGTGTTCCGGCTGGCCCTGGAACTTCGCACGCAGCACCGGATCTTGCGTCGCGACGCCGACCGGGCAGGTGTTCAGGTGGCACTTGCGCATCATGATGCAGCCTTCGACGACGAGCGGCGCCGTCGCGAAGCCGAATTCGTCCGCGCCGAGCAGCGCGCCAATCACGACGTCGCGGCCGGTCTTCATCTGACCGTCGGCCTGCACGCGGATACGGCCGCGCAGCTGGTTCAGCACCAGCGTTTGCTGCGTTTCGGCCAAACCCAGTTCCCACGGCGTACCGGCATGCTTCACCGACGACAGCGGCGACGCGCCCGTACCGCCATCGTGGCCGGCGATCACGACGTGATCGGCCTTCGCCTTGGCGACACCGGCAGCAACCGTACCGACGCCCGACTCCGACACCAGCTTCACCGACACGCTGGCCGCCGAGTTGGCGTTCTTCAGGTCGTGAATCAGCTGCGCCAGATCTTCGATCGAGTAAATGTCGTGGTGCGGCGGCGGCGAAATCAGGCCAACGCCCGGCACCGAATAACGCAGCTTGCCGATGTATTCCGACACCTTGTGACCCGGCAGCTGACCGCCTTCGCCAGGCTTTGCGCCTTGCGCCATCTTGATCTGGATCTGATCGGCCGACGCGAGGTATTCCGCCGTCACGCCGAAACGGCCCGACGCCACTTGCTTGATCTTCGAGCGCAGCGAATCGCCGTCCTTCAGCGGAATGTCGACGATCACTTCGTCGCCAATCACCGACTTCATGGTGTCGCCGTTCTTGATCGGAATGCCGCGCAGTTCGTTGCGATAACGGTTCACGTCCTCGCCGCCTTCGCCGGTGTTCGACTTGCCGCCGATGCGGTTCATCGCGACAGCCAGCGTGGCGTGGGCTTCCGTGCTGATCGAGCCCAGCGACATGGCGCCGGTGGCGAAACGTTTGACGATGTCCTTCGCCGATTCCACTTCGTCGAGAGGAATCGCCTTGGTCGGGTCGAACTTGAATTCGAACAGGCCGCGGAACGTCATGTGGCGCTTGGTCTGATCGTTGATCAGATGCGCGTATTCCTTGTACGTCTGGTACGAGTTGCTGCGCGCCGAGTGTTGGAGCTTGGCGATCGCATCCGGCGTCCACATGTGTTCTTCGCCGCGCACGCGATAGGCGTACTCACCACCCGCGTCGAGCATGTTCGCGAGCACCGGGTTGTCGCCGAACGCGTCGCGATGCAGACGGATCGCTTCTTCCGCAACATCGAACAGGCCGATGCCGCCGACCTTCGACGAAGTGCCGTTGAAGTACTTCGACACCAGGCCTTCAGACAGACCGACCGCTTCGAAAATCTGCGCGCCGGTGTACGACATGTAGGTCGAAATGCCCATCTTCGACATGACCTTCATCAGACCCTTGCCGACTGCCTTGGTGAAGTTGTAAACCGCCTTCTCCGCCGACAGGTCGCCCTTCAGGCCCACTGCCATCTGGCTGAGCGTTTCCATCGCGAGGTACGGGTGCACGGCTTCCGCGCCGTAGCCCGCAAGCAGCGCGAAGTGGTGCGTTTCACGCGCCGAGCCGGTTTCAACGACGAGGCCCGCGCTCGTGCGCAGACCGTGCTGGACGAGGTGCGTATGGATCGCGGCGGTGGCCAGCAATGCCGGGATCGCGACGTTGTCGCGGTCGGTCTTGCGGTCCGACACGATCAGCATGTTGTAGCCGGACTTGACCGCATCCACGGCTTCCGCGCACAGCGAAGCCAGACGCGCTTCGATGCCTTCCTTGCCCCAGGCCACCGGATAGCAGATGTTCAGTTCGTAGGAGCTGAACTTGCCGCCCGTGTACTGATCGATCGCGCGGATCTTGGCGATGTCCTTGAAGTCGAGCACCGGCTGCGACACTTCGAGTCGCATCGGCGGGTTGATGTTGTTCGTGTCCAGCAGGTTCGGCTTCGGACCGACGAACGACACCAGCGACATCACCATGTTTTCACGGATCGGGTCGATCGGCGGGTTCGTGACTTGCGCGAACAGCTGCTTGAAGTAGTGATAGAGCGTCTTGTTCTTGTTGGACATGACGGCCAGCGGCGAGTCGTTGCCCATCGAACCGACAGCTTCTTCGCCGGCTTGCGCCATCGGCGCCATCAGGAACTTGAGGTCTTCCTGCGTGTAGCCGAACGCCTGCTGGCGATCCAGCAAAGCAGCGGCTTCGCGGCGTTCCGTCGCGACGTCTTCGGCCTTCGCCTCGATTTCGTCGAGCTTGATGCGCACAGCGTCGATCCAGCTCTTGTACGGCTTGGCGTTCGCGAGGTTGTCCTTCAGTTCCTTGTCGTCGATGATGCGGCCGTGTTCCATGTCGATCAGGAACATCTTGCCAGGCTGCAGACGCCACTTCTTGACGATCTTCGACTCGGGGATAGGCAGCGTGCCCGCTTCCGACGCCATGATGACCAGGTCGTCGTCAGTAACGATGTAGCGCGCCGGACGCAGACCGTTACGGTCAAGCGTGGCGCCGATCTGGCGGCCGTCGGTGAAGGCGATCGCGGCGGGGCCGTCCCACGGCTCCATCATCGCGGCGTGGTATTCGTAGAACGCGCGGCGGTTGTCGTCCATCAGCGTGTGCTGTTCCCATGCTTCCGGGATCATCATCATGACCGCGTGGACGAGCGGATAGCCGGCCATCACCAGCAGTTCGAGACAGTTGTCGAACGAAGCCGTGTCGGATTGGCCCGGGTAGATCAGCGGCCACAGCTTGGGCAGATCGTCGCCGAGCACGTGCGACGCGATCGCGCCGGTACGGGCGTTCAGCCAGTTGACGTTGCCCTTCACCGTGTTGATTTCGCCGTTGTGGGCGATCATGCGGTACGGGTGAGCCAGTTCCCACGCCGGGAACGTGTTGGTCGAGAAGCGTTGGTGCACCAGCGCCAGCGCCGACACCGTGCGCTCGTCCTGCAGGTCGCGGTAGTACACGCCAACCTGGCCCGCCAGCAGCAGACCCTTATAGACGACCGTGCGCGCCGAGCACGACGGCACGAAGTATTCCTTGCCGTGCTTGAGCTTGAGCGCCTGGATGCGGTGGCTCGCGGTCTTGCGGATCACGTACAGCTTCCGCTCGAGCGCGTCGGTCACCATGATGTCCTTGCCGCGGCCGATGAAGATCTGGCGGATCAGCGGCTCGCTCGCCTTGACGGTGGGCGAAATCGGCATGGTGTGGTCGACCGGCACGTCGCGCCAGCCCAGCACGACCTGGCCTTCAGCCTTCACCGTGCGTTCCAGCTCCTGTTCGCAGGCGAGACGCGATGCATGTTCCTTCGGCAGGAACACCATGCCCACGCCGTACTCGCCGTTCGGCGGGAGCACGACGCCCTGCTTGGCCATTTCCTCACGGTAGAAACCGTCCGGAATCTGGATCAGGATGCCCGCGCCGTCGCCCATCAGCGGATCGGCGCCGACGGCGCCCCGGTGGTCGAGGTTCTCGAGAATCTTCAGGCCTTGCTCGATGATCTCGTGGCTTTTCTTGCCCTTGATGTGAGCGACGAAGCCGACGCCGCAGGCGTCATGTTCGTTTTGCGGGTCGTACAGACCTTGCGCGGCGGGAACCGGGTGAGTCGGTTGCTGGTGGTCGTTCATGGGGACACCGTCTGTGAGGGGCCGGACAGGCCGTTAAAACCGTTTTTCTATTGCCGCAGTGCGCAGCGCAACCACGTCGGCGACTCAGTACGCTTGAATGCTACGCGTGCCAAAAAGTGCCGGAATTCGGAATATACGCGACGAATCAACGGAATAGCAAATAAAACGTGATGTTTGAACCCCAATTATCAAGTTGGTGCATTGCGGCTATTTTTTATTGGTGCCACATCAAAAAGGTGCAAAAGAAAACGGCATGCGAAGATGCCGTTTCGGGTGCAGCCCTTTGATATGGAACGTTTTATTGCGTCTGTGGTGTCTCGCGGACCTTGCGCGGCCGGCCGCGCGGCAGCGGCGAAACACGCCGGTTGGCGGCCCGCGCCGCCCATTCGCGATAGGTGTCGCTGCCCAGAACCCAACCTTTCAGGGTGGCCTGCTGAAGCTGACTGGCTTCGCGTTCGTCGAGCGGCTGCTCGCACAACTCGCGGTAAGCGCGCTGTCGTTCGAAAGGCGTGTTGCCGAGCGACCAGTACAACGGGTGGTCGGTAATCAGGCTGTCGAGCGTGAGGCCGATGTGATGCCGGTAGCTCGACCAGCGGTAGTCCTCGGGCGCGCTCACCAGCCCGGCTCGCACCGGCGACATCTCGACCACGCGGCTCGCCAGCAGGAAATACCGCTCACCTTCAATGACCGTGGCACGGTAGCGGCCCTCCCACAGGGTGCCGCGGCGCGCGTAACGCCGGTTGAAGTGCGCAACGTAGCGGCGCCCCACCGCCTGCATCGCCTTCGGCAGGCTCGACTCCTCAGTGGGCGTGACGAGCAGTTGGACAGAGCCAGGCATCAACGCATACGCGTGGATGGACAAGTGATGGTCGCGTGAAGCCGCTTTTAAACAGTCGATGAAAAGCTCGTAGTCCTGGTCGTCGACGAATGCGGGCTGCTGATCGAGTCCACGGAGGATGACGTGCTGCGGCTGGTCAGGGACATAGAGACGTGCAAGCCGTGCCATGCTGGAGTATCCAATAGTCGCGTTGGTACATACCCGAAGGTCCGAAGAACCGCGCGCGCCCGGGGTTCGGCGCAGCACGGCTAAGCCAGAAACCACGCGGAGCCTAGGGAGAAAGCTCTAACCGCCGCGTATGGTTTGTTTCAAACGTTGTAGTCATAATGAGCGGGCCTTTTTTGGAGGAGCACATATGAAATTAAAACAGGCCGTAACGGGGATCGCGGCGCTAGCCTGCATGACAACGGCAGCGCACGCGCAATCGGCCGGAAGCTTTTACGTCACATCAGGCTGGTTCCATCTTGCGCCTCAATCGAGCAGCGACCCGTTGAAAGTGACAAGCATTGGCGGCAGCCCGACCAACATCACCGAAGCCAACACCGGCGCATCACTCAGTTCAGCCGACACTCTTGGCTTCACCGCCGGCTACTTCATCACAGATCACATCGCGACCGAGTTCGTGATCGGCGTCCCACCTTCGTTCGACCTTGAAGGCTCGGGCAGCCTCGCCCAATTCGGCAAGCTGGGTCAGGCGAAACAGTGGAGCCCGACTCTGCTGTTCAAGTACTACTTCAACGCCCCGACCGCCACCTTCCGCCCGTATCTCGGCATCGGTGTAAGCCGCATCTGGTTCACCGACGAAAAGATCACCAACGGCGCATTCGAGGCAAACGTTCTGCATGGTCCGACCAGCGTCTCTACGGATAGTTCGTGGGAGCCGGTGTTTAATGCGGGTTTCACCTATGCGTTCAACCAGCACTGGTTCGCGGGCGTCTCGGTCTCGTACCTGCCGCTCAGCACGACCGCCAAGCTGAGCACCGCCGCAAACACGCCGGTCGGCACGCTGAATGTGCAATCGCAAACCAAGATCAAGCTGAACCCGATCGTTACCTACGTCAACATCGGTTACCGTTTCTAACGCGTCACGAAATTGGGGCCGTTTAGTTAGGGTAGTCGAATTTTCGCGGCTTGGACAACGCTGTCATCATCCAATGACGGCGTTTTTCATTTGGTGCGCGTGGAAGGGCTGTTCGCGGTGTGTGTGGCGATCATCCAGCGGGGCAAGTGCGAGCGTGCGTTTGTAAATTTGACCAGCAAGCGGGCCGGCTCGTGCAATATCTGCTGAGGAATCGCGGCCCGCGCCACGGTGCGTAGGGGCTTGGGGTTTGGCACCGAAGTTGCGCTCTCGAAGTGTTTCCCGCGTGGCGACGTGTATCTCTATGCCAGCGTGGGACCTTTTTCATCCTCATCTCATCGACGGAGCGACCATGACAACACTTCCGAACACGCGAGACGCCCTCGGCGAATCCTGGACCACCACCAGCCGCCGTGCGCGGCGTATCGCTCGCCATAGCCGCCACGCGGCCGAAGATATCGCAGGTGAACTGCGCACGCTGATGTCGGAACTCGAATCCACCCTGGCGGACGGCACCCAGGCGGATGCAGTGGCACTGCGCAGCAAACTGCGCAAGCAGCTCGACACCGCTCGCGAGCGCCTGAACGACACCCGCGAAGCCATGCGCGAACGCGCTGAAGTGGCGATCGCCGACGCCGACGACTACGTGCACGAAAACCCTTGGCAGACGATTGCGATCGTCGGCGGCGTTGCGCTGATCGCGGGTGCGCTGTTCGCATCGCGGGTGCGCTAGGCGGGTTTTTGCAACGAGCAGCGAGACGGGCCGCCATCGCGGCGGCCTTTTTGCGCCGACGCCCGTCGGTGCAGGCCCGTTTAGTTGTCGTCGATTACGAACAGCCGTTGATACTCCTTCACCGCGTATCGATCCGTCATGCCCGCGATGTAATGGGCGATCAGACGCGGTTGCCGCGACGCGTCCGTTGATTGATAACCGGGTGGCAATAGCCGCGAATCTTCGGTGAACGCATCGAACAAACCGGCCACCACGCGGCGGGCCTTATTGGCCATGCGCATCACGCGATAGTGGCGGTACAGGTTTTTGAACAGGAAACGCTTGAGCACCGCCGCCTGCGCGGCGATTGCGTCGCTATGCGCGACCAGGGGCGGTGCGGCGCGCACTGCGTCCAGCGAGGCCGGCGCGTGCTTTGCAAGATTGAGCGAGGTCGTATCGATCAGATCGACGATCAACGTATTGATGATGCGGCGCACCGTCTCGTGAATCAGCCGGCGCCCTTCGATCTGCGGAAAGTCGCCGCGCGCCGCGACGTAGTGCGTCTGCCATAACTCCACTTCGGCAAGCTGCTCGACCGTGAGCAAGCCCGAGCGCAAGCCGTCGTCGACGTCGTGGTTGTTGTACGCGATCTCATCGGCGACATTGGCGATCTGCGCTTCGATGGAAGGCTGCCGCCCCTCCAGAAAGCGCTCGCCGAGCGCGCCGAGGCGCCGCGCATTCTCGCGCGAGCAGTGCTTGAGAATGCCTTCCCGCGTTTCGAAGCACAGATTCAGGCCGTTGAACGCGCCGTAGTGCTCCTCCAGATCGTCGACCACCGCGAGGCTTTGCAGATTGTGTTCGAAGCCGCCATGCTCGCGCATACATTCGTTCAGCGCGTCCTGGCCCGCATGGCCGAACGGTGTATGACCGAGATCGTGCGCAAGCGAAATGGCTTCGACGAGGTCTTCGTTGACGCGCAGGTTGCGGGCCACCGAGCGGGCGATCTGCGCAACTTCCAGGCTATGCGTGAGTCGCGTGCGAAACAGATCGCCCTCGTGATTCACGAATACCTGGGTTTTGTATTCGAGCCGGCGGAAGGCCGTCGAATGGACAATGCGGTCGCGATCGCGTTGGAATTCGGTGCGCGCGCTGGGCGCGGCTTCGGGATATAGGCGGCCGCGCGATTGAGCGGAATGTGCCGCGTACGGCGCGAGGTGCGCTTCGAGTGCTTCCTGCGACGGCACGCCGCTCACGGGCGTGCCTGCCGGGTCATGCTTTACATCGTCGCTGCGCCTGTCAGTCACCGGATTCTCCGAAACATGGGCGGCGCCTCGTGACGCTCGTGCGTGCTGCCTTGCTGCGAAGCCTCTGCCGGGTCGGTTTAGACAGCGGCGGCCAGCGTGGCGTGCACCTCGGCGTCGGGCGCCTGGGTGATCAGCGTCTCACCGAAACGCTTCAGCAAAATGAATTTGATCGCGCCGGCTTCAGCCTTCTTGTCGACCCGCATGAGGTCGACATAACGCGACTCGCCGAGCGCAGGCGCCCGGGTGGGCAGATGCGCGGCAACGATCACGTCGACGAGACGCTTGCGCGCCGCTTCGTCGAGATAACCCATGCGCACGGACAGGTCCGCCGCCATCACCATCCCGCAGCCCACCGCCTCGCCGTGAAGCCATTCGCCGTAGCCGAGTCCGGCTTCGATCGCATGGCCGAAGGTGTGGCCGAAATTGAGGATCGCGCGCAGCCCGCCTTCGCGCTCGTCCTGCGCCACGACTGACGCCTTGATCTCACACGAGCGCTTGACCGCCAAGGCCAGCACTTCGGGCTCGCAGCGATTGAGCGCTTCGACGTTCGCCTCGATCCAGCTGAAGAAACCGGCGTCGGCAATCGCGCCGGTCTTGATCACTTCAGCGACGCCCGCCGCCAGTTCACGCGCCGGCAGCGTACGCAGCGCGCCGATGTCGGCGATCACCGCCTGCGGCTGGTAGAACGCGCCGATCATGTTCTTGCCAAGCGGATGGTTGATGCCCGTCTTGCCGCCCACCGACGAATCCACCTGCGATAGCAAGGTAGTCGGCACCTGGATGAACGGCACGCCGCGCATGTAGCAGGCCGCGGCAAACCCCGTCATGTCGCCGATCACGCCGCCGCCCAAGGCAATCAGCGTGGTCTTGCGATCGGCGCGCGAGCCCAGCAGCGCGTCGAAAATCAGGTTCAGGGTTTCGAGGTTCTTGTACGCTTCGCCGTCGGGCAAAACAACCGTGGACACCTGCTTGCCAAGCGGCGCCAACGCGGCGCGCAGCTTGTCACCGTACAGCGGGTCAACCGTGGTGTTCGTGACGATAGTGACCGAACTGCCGGCGATATGCGGCGCGAACAACGCGGTCTGGCCGATCAGATCGGCACCGATATGGATGGGGTAGGCGCGCTCGCCCAGTTCGACATTGACGGTAATCATACGGTCCATTATGACGCAGGATGTTTGGCGACGCCGGCCATCTCGAGCTGCATCAGAACCATGTTGACGAGTCCGTTGACCGAGGGCCGGCCAGTTTCGATCACGAAGTGCGCGCATTCCCGGTATAGCGGATCGCGTACTTCGTAGAGCGCCTCGAGGCGCGCTTTGGGGTCTTCAGTCTGCAAAAGCGGGCGATTCTTGTCGCGTCGGGTGCGCAGCCACAGATCGTGCGGATTGGCGCGCAAATAGATCACCACACCCCGATTTTGCAGCGCTTCGCGGTTTTCCGGCCGCAGCACCGCGCCGCCGCCCGTGGCCAGCACGATATTGTCGCGCCCGGTCAGGTCGGAAATCACGTGCGCTTCGCGATCGCGAAAGCCCGCTTCGCCTTCCAGCTCGAAGATCACCGGGATGCGCGCGCCCGTACGCGCCTCGATTTCATGGTCGGAATCGAAGAACGGGCGATCGAGACGGCGCGCAATGGCCCGGCCCACGGTGGTTTTGCCTGCCCCCATGAGCCCTACAAAAAATACATTGGCGTGTGCGTCCCGCGCTTGCAACGGTGTCCCTCTGGCTAATCCGGTATGGTTCGTGCCGCAGCTTACTGGCAAAGCGGCTGCCTTGTCGAGCCTGCAGGCCGCCGCTGGAGAGCGGCGGCAGCGTGCCCCTAATTTGTCTGAACGACGCGCGGCGTGATGAAAACTGCCAGTTCACTGCGCTGGTCCCGATGGGCCCGATGGCGGAAAAGCGCGCCTAAAACCGGTATTTTGCCCAGGAGCGGCACCCGCGTCACATCGTCCCGGTTGTCGGTCGCGTAAATTCCGCCGATCGACACCGTACCACCATCTTCGACTTCGACGCGCGTTTGCACGTGTTTGGTATTAATCGCGGGCCCGGCGTCGGTCTGCTCGCCGACGCTGTCTTTGGCGACGTCGAGGTCCAGCACCACTCTACCGTCCGGCATGATTTGCGGCTCGACCTCCAGTTTGAGCGTAGCGCGGCGAAACTGCACGCCCGACACGCCCTGCCCCACTTTCGCCTGATAGGGCAGCTCGGTGCCCTGCTCGACGACCGCTTTCATCCGGTCCGCCGTCACCACCCGGGGGCTCGAGACGATTTCGCCGCGGCCTTCGGCCTCCAGCGCGCTCAGCTCGATGTTCAGGAGCCGCGTCGCGCCGGCTGCGAACAAGGTCAGCCCGGCAGTGGCGGCATCGAAACCGGAAATCGGACGCGCTGACAGATCGTACACGGTGCCGTCCGCGCCGCCGGTCAGGCCTCGGGCGATGCCGTCGGCGCTAGTGGCCGCCATGGAGAGCCGCACGCCGAGATTGCGCGAAAAACCGTGCTCTCCCTCGACGATGCGCGCTTCGATCAACACCTGCCGGGTCGGCCGGTCGACGGAAGCAAGCAGCGCCGTGATTTGCGCGAGGCGTCCTTCGAGATCGGTGACGAACAGCAGATTGGTGCGCGGATCGGCCGTCGCGGCGCCGCGTTTGGACAGCACGCGCTGGTTACCGGCGCCGGTCAGCAGGCGCCGCACGTCTTCGGCCCGCGCGTAGTGCAGCTCGAACGTGCGGCTTGCGAGCGGTTCGAGATCGGCGGCTCTCGCGTGCGCTTCGAAACGCTGCCGTTCGCGCGCGGCCAGCTCCGCGATCGGCGCGACCCAGATCACGTTGCCGTGGCGCTCCATGGCGAGCCCGTTGACGTCGAGCAAGGTATCGAATGCAGTGCGCCACGGGACCTTGTCGAGTCGTAGTGTGACGGCGCCACGCACTCTCTCGCTCGCGACGATGTTCAGGCCGGTGAACTGGGCGAACGCGTTAAGCACCGCGCCGAGTTCCGCGCGCTGGA
Organism: Paraburkholderia sp. SEWSISQ10-3 4; assembly: GCF_030464785.1. Classification (NCBI taxonomy): domain Bacteria; kingdom Pseudomonadati; phylum Pseudomonadota; class Betaproteobacteria; order Burkholderiales; family Burkholderiaceae; genus Paraburkholderia; species Paraburkholderia sp. SEWSISQ10-3 4. The sequence goes on along the minus strand of NZ_JALPRI010000019.1, from coordinate 33,729 downwards.
AGTTGAGCGAGATCGGTTTGTCGTCGGCGGCGAGTTTGGCGTCGTCGGGGGTCTTCGGTGCGTTGCTCAGGCGCGCAAGCGGAGGCAACGGCACCGGCGGCCCTTCGAGCGCCGAGGTTCCCTTGGCGTCGTTGTGCGCCGACATCGCGGATTGCCTCCGTAGTGGCACCGAACCGTCTGCGTCGTCGGCAAGGTCGTCAGCGCGTCCGATGTCAGCTGGTGCCGTCCCTCGCGATACGCCAGAGTCGGCGACGGAATTGTCGCGGAACGGGTTGGGTACTTCGGCAGCGATGCCGCGCGGCAAAGGTGGCACGTCGTATCGAGCATCGGGCGGCGGAATGGCGTCGTCGAGCGGCATGTATGCGGGCAGCGGCGGCAACGGTGGCGTCGAAGCATGCGCGATGCCGACGCTTATCGCCATGCATGCGATCAGGCTGCGAATCGGATTGCGAATCGGATTGCGAAGCAGGCTGCAAAGCGGATTGTGAATCGAGCTGCGAACCAAGTTGCAAACTGGGCTCGCACGCATCCTTCCAGACAAGCCGCGACACACGCCCGAACCAAACCACACACGAACGCCGACGCGCGACTCCGCAAAACCAAACGTCTTCATCAGCCTCATCAGGACGTCCCCGTCAGTGCCAGCGTGCGTGTCACACCGCCGTTGGCCAGCGTGATACTGAGCGCGTCGAGCCGCGTGACGCGCTCGGTACCGAGTTGCTGCCCGGACACGACGGTGGTCGCACCATCCGGCGTATCGAGCAAGGCGAGTCCGCGCGTGCGATCGTGCAGCAAGCCGACCAGACGCAGCTGCGAAGCATCAGGCGGCTGCTCACCGGACGCAAGCATCTGCGGAAGCGAGAACGGGTCGAAGAACACGATATTTTCTTCGTCATCCGAATCGAGGCTTTCGTCGGCAAACGCGTCCGCATTCGCAGTTGAAGGCAGCGGCCTCAGCGCGCTGAATACGTGCAGCGTTGCTTTCACCGCTAACGAATCCGCATCGCGCTTGACCGTCACATCGACGGGCACGATCAGCACCGGCAGATCCGACAGGCCGCGCAGAAATGCCATCAGGTGAACGAAATCGGTGTGCGCGGTGAGTTGCACAGGACGCATGCTTTCGGCACCTGAGCCACTGGCAGCACCCGGTTCTACCGAGAGCAACGAGACGCTATTCTGCGCCGCGAGTTCGGATACGATCCGCACGTCGTCCGCGGAGGTCCATGGCGCAGGCAACTGTGCGCCCGGCATGGCGGCAACGTCCCGACGCAGCGCGGGCAATTGCGTCAGCGCACGGTGCGCGTCAGTGAGGTGCCGCGTGGCCGCCTCCAATGCCGCACGGCTCGCCTCGACGCCGCCGAGATCGGCCACAACCCAACCATGCGTGCCAAGTCCGAACACCACTGCAGCGATCAGCAACGCAACCACCCAACGGCGCCGACGACTCCAGGCAGCGAGCGGCACGCGCACGCGCGTCATCCACTGAGAAAGCGCTGGCCGCGCGCTGGCCGCGCCGCCGAACCCGACAAAAGTCGTACTCATTTCGTATCTCCTGACTGTTCAGATTTCATGTGACGTTGCGCGGCGAGGCCCGACGCATGGGCTGTTTTCTTCGGCGGGTCGCCCCAACGCAGATGCGCTCCGAATTCGATCGGGCCGCTCACGCTGGCCGCCGCCACCGGACTGCTGCGTGACGCCGAGCGACGCAGATCGCTCACCTCGGCGCCCTTCACGCCGCGGATCGCGCTCAAGCGTTTGAGCCACTCGGCCGATGCGATATGTCCGCGCGAGGTCGCGAGCAACTCCGTCTCATGCTGGCGCTGCCGCATCTGCTGCAACACCACACCGTCACCGGGTTCAAAACTCAGTGCATCCAGCAGGTCGCGCAAATGCGTAAGTGGCTCGGACAAGTTCATCGCACGCGCCACGCCTTTGCGTTGTTCGTCCTGCACCCGCAACAATCTGGCGTGCTCGGCGAGCGGCTCGGCCAGTTGCGCGAGCGATTGTTCGACCGACGCGCGCCGCGCATCCAGCCGCGCCCTTTCGAATGCCTGCCATCCGACTAACGCGAACACGGCCGCAAAACCGGCTAGCGCGGCGGCAAACCATTCGAGCAGACGCCGCCGGCGCGCGAGCCGGGCGTTGCGTTGCCTGTACGGCAGCAGGTTGAAGCCGCCGAGCCACGGCTGTGTGAAGCGCACGCCACGCGTAGAAGCACGCGTGTCGGGGGCCGCCGGATCCAAACGGGGCTGCAGACCGCGCATCATTCGAGTACTCCGCGCAACGCAAGTCCGAATGCGACCGCGGCAGCTGGCTCGTGCAGCAGCGGATCGTGCAGTTGACGTGCGCGCCCACCCAGCGCCGCACACTCGAACGGCATCACGGTGCAACCCAACACATCGGCGATATCCGCGATCGAGAAACCCACGCTGTCGAGCAGATCGACCTCGCCGCTCAACAACGCACAATCGAGTACAGGACCGTGGACAAGATCACGCAACGCATCCGCGAGATCGGCGTGTTCGGGCGCCGGGTAGCGCATTTCACCGACCAGGCAGTCGTCGACGACGCGCCAGCCATATACGCCGTCCGTGCCGATCCAGAGTGCGACGTAGGGCTCGTGCGGATCGAGTTCGTGACTCGCCGCGTAGCGCATGGCGCGCAATGCCGCGTGCGGCTCGCCATCGATCGCGGTGAGCGAGATGCCGGCGGTCGCGGCGCATTCGATACGCGCTTCGAGATGCTGGCGTGCGGTTGCGGCGATCGTCACCGAACGGATTGGCGAACGCGTTTCGTCGACGAACCAGTCGACCGCCAACGCGTGCCGCTCGAGGCCTGCGATGCGCTCGACTTCGCTCATCACCGCCGGTTCGAGTTCGGCGAGTTCATGCCCGCCGTCTCCCACGCAACCGACGAGCGCGGCAAGCCGTGTGAGCGGCACGGTAGTGGTCAACGTGGCCGAGGCGGGCAGCGCCATCGCGCAGCGCAATGCATGCGTCGCACACGCGCGCGGCAGCCCCGCGAATGCGTCACGCAACGCACGCGCCACCGCATGCCGGTCGGCGATCTCCGTACCGGCCATTGCGCCCGCGCCGAGCGGCACGGTGCTCGCATGTTCGATGTGCAGCGCGGCACGTGCGCGCGAATGCTGACTCACCACGACCAGCCGCACCGCCTGCGAACCCACATCGATGCCCGCCGCGAAACGCTGTGCGCCGAGTTGCACACCTTGAAGCCACGAACTTTTGAATGCCATCACGCCCTCCCTCAGACTCACGCGACGAACCATTCGAACGCGAGTAACGAGTGAGGATTGTGCTTAGCCGCGCCGCCGCGCGACACTCAGCCGAATGGCTAACGTTGCGCGACGCGCGCCCTCTCGGCCATCAAAGCGTCTACAGTGAAGTCATTCCCGCGCGCGGCGTGCAGACTTGTCAAGAACTGTCAGTAAGCACGCCGAAAGCTGAAAAGCGAGGCGGCTATAATCGCGGGACTGTTTTTTGGTGCCCATATGCAATCCACGTCTCCCACGTCTCCGCCGCCCGCGCCGCAGAAGCGCAAACGCCCCCTGTGGCTCAAGCTCATCATCGGCCTGGTGGGTCTGATCGTCGCAGGCATCCTGTGCGTGCTGCTGGTGCTCGGTTATGCGCTGGTGGTAGCAACGCCGAACCTGCCGTCGCTCGATGCGCTGACCGACTACCGGCCGAAGGTGCCATTGCGCATCTATACGGCCGACCACGTGCTGATCGGCGAATTCGGTGAAGAACGGCGCGATATCGTCCATATCCAGGACGTGCCCGATAGCCTGAAGAAAGCCGTGCTGGCCATCGAAGACGCGCGCTTCTACGATCACGGCGGCGTCGACCTCACAGGCATCGCGCGCGCCGGCTTCGTCGCGCTGACCAACGGCCACGCCACGCAAGGCGCCAGCACGATCACCATGCAGGTGGCGCGCAACTTCTTCCTGTCGAGTGAAAAGACCTACACGCGCAAGATCTACGAGATGCTGCTCGCGTATAAGATCGAGTCGAAGCTGTCGAAAGATCAGATTCTCGAGGTGTACATGAATCAGATCTATCTCGGTCAGCGTGCGTATGGCTTCGCGAGCGCGGCGCGGGTGTACTTCGGCAAAGATCTGAAGGACCTGACCCTGGCGGAATCCGCCATGCTGGCGGGTTTGCCGAAGGCGCCGTCCGCGTATAACCCGGTGGTCAATCCGAAGCGCGCGAAGATCCGCCAGGAGTACATCCTGCAGCGCATGTACGAACTGCACTACATCACTCAGGAACAATACGACGAGGCAAGCAGGCAGCCGCTGATTGTCAAGGGCGCGGGCAAGGAATTCAGCGTGCACGCGGAATACGTCGCGGAAATGGTGCGGCAGATGATGTACGCGCAGTATCGCGAAGAGGCGTACACGCGTGGGCTGAACGTGGTGACCACCATCGACTCGGCCGACCAGGACGTTGCTTACCGGGCGCTGCGCAAAGGTCTGATGGACTACGAACGGCGCCACGGCTATCGCGGGCCGGAAGCGTTTATCGATTTGCCGTCCGATGCGGACGACCGCGAACAGGCCATCGACGACGCGTTGCTCGAACATCCCGACAACGGTGAAATCATCGCCGCGGTGGTCACGGCGGCGAGCCCGAAGCAGGTGCAGGCCACCTTCATCGACGGCAACGTCGCGACCATTCAGGGCGACGGCCTGCGCTTCGCGCAGTTCGCGCTCGGCACGCGCGCGCAGCCGAATCAACGCGTGCGGCCCGGCGCGATCATTCGCGTCGTGAAGGATGACGAGGGCAACTGGTCGATCACGCAGTTGCCTCAAGTGGAAGGCGCATTCGTTTCGGTGGTGCCGCAGGATGGCGCGATTCGCGCGCTGGTCGGCGGTTTCGACTTCAACAAGAACAAGTTCAACCACGTGACCCAGGCGTGGCGTCAACCGGGCTCGAGCTTCAAGCCGTTCATCTATTCGGCCTCGCTCGAAAAGGGGCTCGGACCGGCCACGGTGATCAACGATGCGCCGCTCTTTTTCAGCGCTGCGGAGACGGGCGGCCAGGCGTGGGAACCGAAGAACTACGGCGGCGGTTTCGATGGTCCTATGACCATGCGCACCGCCCTGCAGAAGTCGAAGAACCTCGTGTCGATTCGCATCCTGAACCACATCGGCACCAAGTACGCGCAGCAATACATCACGCGTTTCGGCTTCGACGCGGATCGTCACCCAGCTTACCTCCCGATGGCGCTCGGCGCGGGACTCGTTACGCCCTTGCAGATGGCCGGCGCGTTCTCGGTGTTTGCTAACGGCGGCTATCGCATCAACCCGTATCTGATCGCGGAAGTCACCGATCAGCGCGGCATCGTCGTGGCGCACGCGCAACCGCTGGTCGCCGAGCAGAGCGCGCCGCACGCGATCGAACCGCGCAATGCGTATGTGATGAACAGCCTGCTGCAAAGCGTCGCGCAACGAGGCACGGGCGCGAAGAGCAACGTGCTGAAACGTACCGACCTCGGCGGCAAGACCGGCACGACGAACGATTCGCGCGATGCGTGGTTCGGCGGCTATCAGCACACGCTCACAGCGATCGCGTGGATCGGTTACGACAACCCGCGCAGTCTCGGCGATAAGGAAACGGGCGGCGGCCTCGCGTTGCCGGTTTGGATCGAATACATGGCGCGCGCGCTCAAGGGTGTGCCGGACTACAAGATGCCGATGCCCGACGGTGTGACCGAGCTCGGCTCAGAACTGTATTTCGACGAGTTCACGCCGGGCCACGGATTCGTCTCGACGGTCGGTATCAGTCAGGCAGCGCTGGATGCCGAGGCGAGCGGTGCGTCCGCGGCCGCGCCCGAGCAGGTCGGCGAACAGGAAAAGCAGGACATCATGAACCTGTTCCGCGGGCACTAAAGACGCGCTCAGAAGAGGCGGCAACGTTCGCCAGAAAAAACCGCCGCGCTCGATGCGCGGCGGTTTTTACCAAACGCTTTACGCTTTGAACTGAACCGGCTCGCCGGCCTGCTGCGTCGCGTACTCCGACAGCGCGGCGAAAAACTCGGTGCCGCTGCGCGTATCGCGCCATTCACCGTCGATGAAACGGAAGTGGAAACCACCCGCTTTCGCGGCGATCCAGATCTCGCTCATCGGCGGCTGCAGGTTGACGATGATCTTCGTGCGGTTCTCGAATTCGAGGGTCAGGACATTGCCGCTGCGCTCGAGTTCGATGTCGGCTTCCGTGTCGTCGAGCGCGCGTTCGATGGCGGCTAGCGCGGCTTCCGCGCGGGTCAGGTAATCACTATCGGACATGCTAAACTCCATCGATTATTTATTCAGGGACAGTCATGCGAGTCGTATCTCGGATGCGCGCGGCGGTGCCCGGCCGCGCGATTGTAGCGGGTTTAGCCATTCTCGCAGGTTGTGCACTTGCCGGCTGCGGGCAACGCGGTTCGCTCTATTTGCCCACCGTGCCGCCGCTACCGGCCAAGCCGATCGATCGCACACAACCGCCGTCGCCGGATACAGTGAAATCGGGCACGGCAACCCCCTCCACGATGGGTGAGGTGCCGGATACTTCCGGCGCGCCGCTCTCGTTGGCGCCGGAAAGCGAACTCGCCGCGCCGCCCGCATCCGCTGCTGCGCCTGCGCAACCTGCCTCCGCCGTCACTCCCGCTCAATAAGACTTTCGCATGACTCGATCCGCATTTGACTACGTCGACGGCGTGTTGCACGCCGAGGGCGTGTCCGCCGCCTCACTCGCCGAACAGTTCGGCACGCCGCTGTACGTCTATTCGCGCGCCGCGCTCACCGAAGCGTGGAATGCCTACGCAGGCGCTTGCGCCGGCCGCCATGCGACCGTGCACGTCGCCGTCAAGGCCAATAGTAATCTCGCGGTGCTGAACGTGTTCGCGCGTCTCGGCGCGGGCTTCGACATCGTGTCGGGCGGTGAGCTGGCGCGCGTGCTGGCCGCCGGCGGCAAAGCGGAAAACACCGTGTTTTCCGGCGTCGGCAAGCATGCGGACGAGATGCGTCAGGCGCTCGCGGCCGGCGTCAAATGCTTCAACGTCGAGTCGATTCCCGAGCTCGACCGTCTGAATGCGGTGGCGGCGGAAATGGGCAAAAAGGCCCCCGTCTCGCTGCGCGTGAATCCGGACGTCGATGCGAAAACGCACCCGTATATTTCCACCGGCCTGAAGTCGAACAAGTTCGGCGTCGCGTTCGAAGATGCGCGCGCTACGTATCGCGCCGCCGCGGCGATGACGCACCTCGACGTGGTCGGCATCGACTGCCATATCGGCTCGCAGATCACTGAGGTCGCACCGTATCTGGACGCGGTCGACAAGGTTCTCGAACTGGTCGAACAGATCGAACAGGATGGCGTGAAGATCCGCCACATCGACGTAGGTGGTGGTCTCGGCATCACGTACGACGACGAAACGCCGCCGGAAATCGGCGACTTCGTGCGCACCGTGCTGGATCGCATTGAAGCGCGCGGTCATGGGCATCGTGAAGTGTATTTCGAGCCGGGCCGTTCGCTGGTCGGCAATGCCGGTGTACTGCTTACGCGCGTCGAATTTCTGAAGCCTGGCGCGGAAAAGAACTTCGCCATCGTCGACGCGGCGATGACCGACCTCGCACGCCCTGCGATGTACGAGGCGTATCACGCGATCGAGGCGGTCGTTAAGCGCGACGTGCCCGCCCACGTGTACGACGTGGTCGGCCCGGTTTGCGAAAGCGGCGATTGGCTGGGTCGCGAGCGTCTGCTGGCGGTCGAATCGGGCGATCTGCTGGCGATTCGCTCGGCCGGCGCCTATGGCTTTGTGATGAGCTCGAACTACAACACCCGTCCGCGTGCGGCCGAGGTGATGGTTGATGGTACACAGGTGCATGTGGTCCGTGCACGTGAAGAGGTGAAGCAGCTGTTTGCAGGCGAGACGATCTTGCCGGCGTAAACGTCTGAGCTTGGATCTCACGTAAAAAAAGGCGATGCCACTGCGGCATCGCCTTTTTATTTGCGCGCTTGTACCTGGTGGTCAGCGTGCCTTTACCCTCCGCTCGCGCAGCCATACGAGCAAACGCCACCCCAGCAACGCAACCATGATCGCCCCGTAGATCTTCGGCAAGATCAGGTCGTGCTTGCCCGCCTTCATCCACCAGAAGTGCAGGATCGCGAGCCCGCCGATCGCATAGATCGCGCGATGCAATGTCTGCCAGCGGCGTCCAAGTTTTCGCACCATCGCGCGCGGCGATGTAACGGCCAATGCGATCAGCAGCACGAACGCCGCGAAACCCACAGTGATGAAAGGCCGTTTGCCGATGTCCTTGAGAATCGCGGCAACGTCGAACCACTTGTCGAACCACAGGTATGTGGTGAAGTGCAGCGTCGCGTAGAAGAATGCATAGAGACCTAGCATCCGGCGAAACCTGGCCATTGCAGTGATGCCGGTCAGTCGACGCAACGGCGTCGCCGCCAGCGTGATGCAAAGAAAGACGAGCGTCCACAGGCCCGTCGAGCGCGTGATGAACTCGATCGGATTCGCGCCCAGCCGATCGGTCACGCCGAACAGCACGATGCGCGCAAGTGGATACCACGCCGCAATGAACACCACGATTTTCGCGGGTACGATCCAGCGCGCACCGGTGGCGGCCCGCTTTGTCGTCGCTGACGCCGGCGCTTTGGTACGCGGCGTTGTTCGCGAGGTCTCGGTAACAGGTTGCGTGTCGGAGGAAGCCATGATGCCGCTCAAAAGTTTTTCTTCAGGTCCATGCCCTGATACAGCGACGCGACCTGATCGCCGTAGCCGTTGAACATCAACGTCTTGCGCTTGGGCGTAAAGAAACCATCTTCGCCGATGCGCCGCTCGGTGGCCTGGCTCCAGCGCGGGTGATCGACGTTCGGATTCACGTTCGAATAGAAACCGTATTCGTTCGAAGCATACGTGTTCCAGCTGGTCGGCGGCTGCTTGTCGAGGAAGCGGATTTTCACCAGCGACTTCGCGCTCTTGAAGCCGTACTTCCACGGCACCACGACACGGATCGGCGCACCGTTCTGATTCGGCAGCACCTGGCCGTAGAGACCCATCGTCAGGAACGTCAGCGGGTTCATTGCTTCGTCCATTCGCAGACCTTCGGTGTACGGCCAGTCGAGTACCGGCGTCGACAGGCCAGGCATTTGCGACGGATCGGCGAGCGTGATGAATTGCACGTATTTGGCGTTGCCGGTCGGCTGCACGCGCTTGATCAACTCCGCGAGCGGCACGCCAATCCACGGAATCACCATCGACCAGCCTTCGACACAACGCAACCGATACACGCGTTCCTCGAGCGGCGCGAGCTTCAGCAATTCGTCGATGTCGTACACCTTCGGATTCTTGATTTCGCCCTCGACGCTCACCTTCCACGGGTGCGGACGCAACGTACCGGCGTTGTGCGCGGGATCCGCCTTGTCGGTGCCGAACTCGTAGTAGTTGTTGTACGTGGTGATGTCCTTGTACGGCGTGATCTTGTCGGGCGCGACGAACTTCGGGTTGGTCTTCGCCATGAGCTTCTGCGCCTTCGGATCCGGCGACGAATACGCGGCTAGCGCTTCGCCATTTACGCCGATCAGACTACCGAGCGCCAACGCGCCCGCAGCCTGCAACACGCGCCGCCGGTGCTCGAAGACATGCTGAGGCGTGATTTCGCTGCGTGCGATGTCATCGCCGACGAGTTGAGTTCTGTCGCTTCGCTTGATCCACATCGTGCTGCTCCTTGCCGGCCCATCGGGTTGTCTATCTTACGGGGCCATATTGATGATCGGCTCGTTTAGCCACTCGCCCAGCCATCCTTGGGTGCTGATCTAACAAACACACTGGATGCAGCGAATATTCCGCCGGACGTAAAAAAACCGCCGGTGCGAAACACGCGGCGGTTTTTAGTCGGCTCAGAACGGCAGATCTTACAGCTTGCCGTAGCTATGCAGCCCCGACAGGAACATGTTGACGCCGAGGAACGCGAAGGTCGTCACCAGCAGGCCGGTCAGCGCCCACCATGCCGCCACCGCGCCGCGCAGGCCCTTCATCAGGCGCATATGCAGCCAGGCCGCGTAGTTCAGCCACACGATCAGCGCCCACGTTTCCTTCGGGTCCCAGCTCCAGTAACCGCCCCATGCTTCCGCGGCCCACAGCGCGCCGAGAATCGTCGCGATCGTGAAGAATGCGAAGCCGACGGCGATCGACTTGTACATCAGGTCGTCGAGCACATCGAGCGGCGGCAGGCGGTCGGCCAGCACGCCGCGTTCTTTCGCCAGATACGCAACGCCGACCATGGCCGACAGCGCGAAGCTGCCATAACCGATGAAGTTAGCCGGCACGTGGATCTTCATCCACCAGCTCTGCAGCGCCGGCACGAGCGGCTGGATCTGCTGGGCGTCGCGCGCGACCGAGTACCACATCAGGAAGCCGACCGCCGCGCTGATCACCAGCAGCACGAATGCGCCGAGCGCACGCGTGTTGTAGTGCTGCTCGTAGTACAGATAGAACAGCGCCGTGATCAGGCTGAACAGCACGAACACTTCGTAGAGGTTCGAAATTGGAATATGGCCGACGTCCGCGCCGATCAGGTACGACTCGTACCACCGCACCATCAGACCGACGAAGCCCATCACCACCGCGGCCCACGTCATTTTCGAACCGATCGCGGCGCCGGTCGGTGAACGCGACAGCAGGCCGATCCAGTAGAAGACGGTAGCAAAGACGAAGAGCGCGCTCATCCACAGAATCGCGGACTGGCTCGACAGGAAATATTTGAGCAAGAACGCGTTATCCGCGCGCGTCAGATCGCCGTGATAGATCTGGATCGCCAGCAACGACAGCGCGGCGATGCCCACCATCAGCGGACGCACCGGCTTCCAGCGCCAGCCGAGTACGACGAACACCGGCACCGCCAGGCACAGCACCAGTTTGTCGTAGTAGTTCATGAACGGGTGATAGCGCGACAGCGCAAACCCGGCGCCCGCGACCATCACGACGGCGAACAGCCAGTCGACGACACCGAGGCGTTTCAGGAACGGCCGCTCGTCGTACTGAGCAACGTTGAGTGCCTCGTTCGCGAACGACTTCTGCGGCCGCGAGGCTGAAGAGGAGGATGAGGAAACCTGAGTCAAGTCCATGATCTTACCGGGTCGAATCTTGTGAGCGTGCGGACGGCGCGCCGGCTGGGCCGGGTTTGTCGGAAGCGCCGGCGGCGTCGGATGCTTCAGTGAGTTTGGCGCCCAACGCGGCGCCGACAGCGTCGCGCGTTTGAACGAACTCCTTTTCGAAATCGAGCGTTTTGCGCGCGCTCGACATCGCCATCACGACATTCGTGCCGTGATCGGTATCTTTGAGCCAGAACCAGAGGCGCCGTTCGCGGACGTAGAACATCGAAAAGATGCCCAACACGAGGAGCAGGCTGCCAAGATACACGACTTTTTTGCCCGGCGCGCGCGTCAACTGAAATACCGAAGCTTGCACCTGCTTGAATGAGTCGAGCTGTAAATAGACCGGCGAACCATACAAAAAGCTGTCGGATATTGCATTGATCGAGCTCTGGACGAAGCGGCTGGCGTCCGCATTGGGCTGCGCATCCGGCTCGCCCAGCTGCTCACGCGACAGTTGCCACAGGTCCCACGTCGCGCCTTCCAGCATGCGCAGCAGCAGGCCGGCGGCTTTTTCCTGCTCACCCTTCGGCACGGAATGGTCGATGAACCCGGCGACTGCCTGGAAGCCGCCAACCGTCTGGCCGTTCGGCATCTTGATACTGTTGTCCGCACCGGCAAACAGGGTCAGGACACGCAATGCGCTTTCTTCGAGGTGCTGTTGCAGTTCGGTATTTGAACCCGGCACCGAGCGCAGCGCGAAACGGTGAGCGGCCGCCGCGCGCATGGCCGGATCTTCAAGCGTGGCGCGCAGGTTCATCCATTCCTTGACGGTCCCGCCGGTGTCGGCGGGAATCCGCAGGTAGCGGAAGGGGTCGTCTGGGTTCAGGCGCATGCCGGCGAGGAACATCTTTTCGCCCGCGACGTCCACCGGCAGCATGTAGTTGTTGTACTCGCGCGCCTGGCCGTCCTTGTCGCGCACCTTGTACTGCACCGACGGACCGACGTTATGCAGATCGAGCGGCTTCGAGCTCTTGGCGCCAGAGCCGAGACGCTCGTCGAATGCTTCTTTCAGCGACCGATGCGCGGCGACACCACGTGCATCGTTCTGGCCGCTGCCATTGGAGACGTTTTCGACGTTGATCGCGCGGAAATCGGTGAATTCGACGGTCTGGCCGTCAGCCAGCGGCGTGGCCGTGCCCAACGGCGCATTGCCGCCGATCGTGCCGCCGAACGGCGCGGTCTTCGCGCTCGCACCGGACATCGGGTACGCGGTCATCTGCATCTGCGAGCCGCCGTCCTGGAAGCTCGACTGGTAGATCGACACGCCGTCGTAGGTGAACGGCTTGTTCACTTCGACGCGCGCCGGCACGCGTGCGCCCGTTTTATGGTCGACCACGACGATGTCGCTCGCGAACAGCTTCGGCATGCCCGTCGAGTAGTAATCGACGATGAATTTGTTCAGCTCGATCGAGAACGGCAGGTCCTGGATCAGCGAGCCGTCCGGCTGGTTAAGGATCGCCGTCGACACGTGCTGCCCTTCCGGCACCCATGCATAGCCGCGGAAAGTCGGGTTCGATTGCGACAGGCGATGTTCCGGCGGAATGTCGTTGATCACCGTGTTGGCGCGGATCGGCGACTTGTCGAACAGCCACATTTGCAGCTTGATCGGCAGATTGCTGTCGAGCAGGCCGCCCAGACAGATCACCACAATCGCAATGTGCGCGGAGATGTAGCCAAACTTGGTCAGCGCGCCGCGCTTGGCGGCGATCAGCGTTGCGCCGTCCGACTCACGCGTGACGAACTTGTAGCCGAGCTTGGCCGAGAGTTTGGCGAGTACCGCCGCGGTCTGCGCGCGCTTGCCGTGCACCGCGAACTCGCCCTTGTGATGGAACGCGCGCAAGCTGCCTTCGCGGACCTTGTCTTTCCAGCTCTTGGCGTCCGCAACCATTTTCGGTGCATTGCGGATCACGCACAGCGACACCGACACCATCAGGAAGCCGAGAATCAGCATGAACCACCACGAGCTGTACACCGTGTACAGGCTCAGCGAGCGGAAGATGTCTGCCCAGAACGGGCCGAACTGATTGACGTAGTTGGGATACGGATCGTCCTGCGTGAGGACGGTGCCGATGATGCTGGCGATCGACAGAATCACGAGCAGCGCGATCGCGAAACGCATCGAACTCAATACCTCGATGATGCTGCGCGTGATGCGATTGCCCGACTTCGACTGCAAACCCGACGTGGTGACGCTCATTCATACTCCGACTGAACAGCAAAAAAGGGTGAAGGGCTGTCGTAAACACGACGCCCTCACCCTTTTCTTGTTTTGTACCGGCCTCGCCGGGCCGGTGGTTGCTTGCGTGCGGACTTCTTAGTGCAAGCCCGCGATGTAATCGGCTACAGCCTTGATCTCGCTGTCCGACAGACGCGATGCAATAGCGTGCATCGCCTCATTGTTGTTACGTGCGCCCGGACCCTGCGTGAACGCGGTCAACTGCGCCACCGTGTATTCGGCCCACTGGCCCGAAAGACGCGGATACTGCGACGGAATCCCCTGACCGGTCGGCCCGTGGCAGCTTGCGCACGCCGGTATTCCCTTGTCCGCAATACCGCCGCGGTAAATCTTCTGGCCGAGCGGGACGGTGTCCTTGTTATGCGCGTAGCCTGGCTTCGGGGTCTGCGTCGAAAAATAAGCAGCCACGTTGACCACGTCCTGATCGGACAGCGCCGCGGCCATGCCCGCCATGATCGCATTGTTGCGCGCGGGCTGCTTGGCGCCCGGCTGCGTTTTGAAATCCATCAGTTGCTTGACGAGATACTCGGGATGCTGACCCGCCAGCTTTGGATACGCACCGCCAGCACTGTTGCCGTCTGCACCGTGACATGTCGCGCAAACCTGCACTGCGATTGCCTGCCCCCGATTGACGTCCGGCTTTGCCGGATCTGCTGCTCGTGCCTGAATTGCCAAACCTGAAAGACCTGCCGCTACTTGAAGCACCATCAGAGTCTTGCACAGTCGATTCATTCGCACACCCTGTCTCGTCTTGTGGGATTTTAGAGGTTTTGCAAGATACGACAGCGACTGAGTGACCGCAAAGAGCCGCCAAGGCACGCGGGCTGGCCCCCTCAGGTTTTCAGTAAACCATCGTATTGTACAATAACTCGCTAATCGCTAAGACGCCAGTCGGGCTTGACCCGTCCCCACTCCGGGTTCCCCGGCGTCTCGAATACCGGCCTGATCATGTCCTTCCTGCTCCACCAATCCCGCTTTTTCACGACCGTCAATCACTTGCGTGATCTGCCGGCCACCGCGCAACCCGAGATCTGCTTTGCGGGACGCTCGAATGCGGGCAAGTCCACGGCCATCAATATTCTGTGCAATCAGAAGCGTCTGGCGTTCGCCAGTAAGACGCCTGGCCGCACCCAGCACATCAACTATTTCTCGGTGGGCAAGGAGGATGAGCCGACTGCACATCTGGTCGACCTGCCGGGATACGGCTATGCGGAAGTGCCGGGCGCAGCCAAGGCCCACTGGGAAGCGCTGCTCTCCACCTACCTGCAATCGCGCTCGCAACTGCGCGGCATGATCCTGATGATGGACTCGCGCCGCCCGTTGACGGACCTGGACCGGCGGATGATCGAGTGGTTCGCGCCGACCGGCAAGCCGATCCACACGCTGCTGACGAAGTGCGACAAATTGACGCGTCAGGAAAGCGTCAACGCCTTGCGCGCAACGCAGAAAGGTTTGGCCGAATATCGCGCCGCTGGCTACCAGGGGGAATTGACCGCGCAGCTCTTCTCGGCGCTCAAGCGCGTCGGCATCGACGAAGCGCATGAACTGATCGAAAGCTGGCTGATCCCCGAGGCGAAGGGCGAAACGGACGCGCCGCAGTAATCGCGCGGCGGGTACGAATCCAGGCAAAAAAACGCCATTCCGGCCGCCCATAAAAAAACCCGCCGCTTTAACGGCGGGTCAAACAGCCTAATCGAAAAAACGACAGGCACCCGCTCAGGGAGGAGAAGCGGGGAGGTCAGCGCAGGGCGCCTTGCTCGATCGGTATGATATACCATTGTCTCGAAAAGTTTCCGGGAGCGGAGGCACGCGTTACTCGCCCACTCCACACATCCACGTTTCCTCGATTCGGTTATGAGCTTCTTTCCGCACTACCGTCCGCGCCGTATGCGCCGTGACGACTTCTCGCGCCGCCTGATGCGAGAAAACATCCTCACCACCAACGATCTGATCTATCCCGTGTTTATCGTCGAAGGCACCAACGTGCGGCAAGCCGTACCGTCGATGCCTGGCGTCGAGCGTGTGTCGGTGGATCTGCTGATGGGCGTGGCCGAGCAATGTGTCGAGCTGGGCGTGCCGGTACTGGCGCTCTTTCCGGCAATCGACCCCTCCTTGAAAACGCCTGATGGCCGCGAGGCGACCAACCCGGCCGGCCTGATTCCGCGCGCGGTTCGCGAACTGAAAAAGAACTTTCCCGACCTCGGCGTGTTGACCGACGTCGCGCTCGATCCGTACACGAGCCACGGCCAGGACGGCGTGCTGGACGAAGCGGGCTACGTGATCAACGACGAGACCGTCGAGATCCTCGTGGAACAGGCGCGTGTGCAAGCTGAAGCGGGCGTCGATATCGTTGCGCCCTCGGACATGATGGACGGCCGCATCGGCGCGATCCGCGAAATGCTCGAGAGCGAGGGACATATCCACACGCGCATCATGGCTTATGCAGCAAAGTTTGCGTCGGCGTTTTACGGCCCGTTCCGCGATGCCGTCGGTTCCGCGACGAACCTCGGCAAGGGCAACAAGATGACCTACCAGATGGACCCGGCCAACTCGGATGAAGCGTTGCGCGAAGTGCAGGCGGACATCGAAGAAGGCGCGGATATGGTGATGGTCAAGCCGGGCATGCCGTATCTGGACATCGTGCGTCGTGTGAAGGACGAGTTCAAGTTTCCGACCTACGTGTATCAGGT
This sequence comes from Paraburkholderia sp. SEWSISQ10-3 4, assembly GCF_030464785.1. Taxonomy (NCBI): domain Bacteria; kingdom Pseudomonadati; phylum Pseudomonadota; class Betaproteobacteria; order Burkholderiales; family Burkholderiaceae; genus Paraburkholderia; species Paraburkholderia sp. SEWSISQ10-3 4. The sequence continues at coordinate 17,623 of NZ_JALPRI010000019.1, read as the reverse complement.
CAGCGGCGAATACGCGATGCTGAAGGCGGCCGCGCAAAATGGCTGGCTCGATCACGACAAGGCGATGATGGAATCGCTGCTGGCGTTCAAGCGGGCAGGCGCGGATGGCGTGCTGACCTACTTCGCGCTGGATGCCGCGCGGATTTTGCGCTCGCAGAAGTGATTTAACGTGTTGCTTTATCGGCGACGCTAGTCTTCTGACAACGCCCCAAAAAAAACGGAGGCCGACTTTAAGTCGTGCCTCCGTTTTTTATGCGTGTTCTGGCGCGCGTTTTTTTGCGGGCGCGTCGGGGGTGCGGGTTTTTTTGTGCGCTCAGGCGGCCTAGCTGCTTTCCGTTACGCCCCGGGCGCGTTGGCGCGATCGAGGGTGCGCAAAAACTTGTCCGCGGACTCGTAGCCGACGACGCGAAGCACTTCCTTGCCGCCCTGGTCGAAAAAGATGATGCCCGGCGGCCCGAACAGGCTGAAGCGCTTGAGCAGCATCTGGTCGTCGGCGTTATTCGCGGTCACGTCGGCGCGTAGCAGGTTCATCTGCTTCAACTTCGCCTGAACGCGCGGATCGCTGAACGTGAACTTCTCCATCTCTTTGCAGCTCACGCACCAGTCTGCGTAAAAATCGAGCATAGCGGGCTGCGCAGCCGTTTTGACGGCCTCGTCGAGCTCGGTCGAGGAACGAACCGAAGCGAACGTCAGATCGCTCTGTGACGCTGTATTGGGCTTGTTGGAGGCGTTTGCCACGCTAAGGTTGGCGTCCCCACCGCCACGCGCGGCCAGGACCGCTAGCGGACGCAGAGGATCGGACGAGCCCGCTGCCAGGCCAACCAGCAGCACCGCGGCCCAGATTGCCAGCGCCGCTCCGATACCACGGCCAAGCCGGCGCCACACCGAAGCGGCCACCGCTGGGGCCGAGAAAAGACCAAGCCCGGCTGCGGCAATCAGCAGCCACAACGCGCTCAACAGCATGGTCGCGGCCGCACCAAGCACCGGCCAGACGATCCACAGGGCCGCTGCAAGCAGCACCACGCCGAAAAACACCTTGACGCCGTCCATCCATGCGCCGGCGCGCGGCAGCAAAGTACCGGCGCCAAGACCGATGATCAGGAGCGGCACGCCGAGCCCTAGCCCCATCGAGAATAGCGCCGCGCCACCGAGCAACGCGTCGCCCGTATGCGCGATGAATGCCAGCACAGCAAAAAGCGGCGCGGTCATGCAGGCCCCGACCACCAGCGCGGACAACGCCCCCATAACAGCGACAGCGGCAAACTTGCCGCCGGAACGTCCAGTCGACGCGCGCGACACGCCATCCTGCCAGCGCTGCGGCAACGCGATGTCGAAGCCAGCGATCAGCGTCAAGGCGAAAACGGTCAGCAATACACCGAATGTACCGAGCACCCACGGGTTCTGCAGCCACGCGCCAAGGCTCTGCCCAACGAGTGCGGCCGCAATGCCAAGCGCCGTGTACACGAGCGCCATGCCGATCACATAGGCCAGCGACAAGGCAAAGCCGCGGGCACGCGTCACCCGCGCGCCTTCACCAATGATGATTGCCGACAGGATCGGGATCATCGGATAGGAGCACGGCAGCAGGCTGAGCACGGCGCCGGCCACGAAATAGAGCCCGATGATCGCGAAGAAGCCACCGCCTTGCAGCAGCGATTGCGCATAGTCGGCGCTGGTGGCGCGCTCATACCACGGCGCGCCGGCCGCTGCGGATAGCTGCGTGGCGGCGGTAGCCGCCGCACTGCCGGCGGGCTGCAAAGCCTCGCCGCTCACGTGGTACACGCGCTCCATTGGCGGATAGCAGATGCCTGCATCGGCACAGCCCTGAGACGTGACGGCCAGGTCGAACGGCCCCTGGGCCTGTTTCACCGGGATGCGGATCGTCAGCTCATTGCGATACGTCTCAACGTTCTTGTTGAAGGTCTGATCGAACTTGACATGACCGGCCGGCAATTGGGGCTCGCCAATCGTCGTCGTGCCGTTGCGGGTCGCGAACGCGAAGCGCTCGCGATACATGTAGTAACCATCCGCGATTTTGTACGTGACGTCGATTTCGCCCGGCTTCTCGGTTGCGCTGAATTTGAAGGCGACGGCGGGATCGAGGAAGTCGTCCGCAGCGCGGGCAAGCGTGCTGAACTGCGCAAAGACCAGGCAGCCGAGCAGGACGAAGACTGCGCGCAACGCGTGGCGCGCACGTCGATTGAGACCGTTAAACATGGAGAGGACGTTGGGTTTCCGCAGTGATCCATTGGCCGTACGCGGCCGATGCCGTAGCTTGCCACGAGAGGATTTCCGGCGTGTCGTAGGGATGGTGCGCCTGAATGTATTGCTCGAGTTCGAGCGCGCGTGCCGCGCTTGTCTTGAACAGCAACTGGATCTCCTGCGCTGTTTCGACCGCGCCCTGCCAGTGATAGCTGGACTGCACCGTGCCCAACTGCGTGACGCAGGCGCATAGCCGCGCGGCCAACGCATCTGTGGCGAGCTTCTGAGCAGCGGCGGCATCCGGTACCGTGGTCAGAATCAAGGTCACATTCAAGCTCGCGCTCACGAAGGCTCCAGACACGCACAATTCAAGTGCCAATATCGTATCACCTAGCCTTGCGAAGCCGCAGACGCCCGCGCAGCAAGCATGCGGCATTTGGCCGCCGCGATCGACATGCCGCAGTGAAATTCGCCGCCATAAACAAAAAAGCCAGGCTTGGCGCCTGGCTTTTTCTTCGATGCTAAAAAGCTTACTCAGCTTCTTGCACTTCAACTTCTTCGACTTCCGGACGGTCCAGCAATTCGACCAGTGCCATCGGTGCGTTGTCGCCGACGCGGAAACCGAACTTCAGGACGCGCAGGTAGCCGCCCGGACGGGTAGCGTAACGCGGGCCGAGAACTTCGAACAGCTTCGTGACCGAGTCACGATCGCGCAGGCGGTTGAACGCCAGACGACGATTTGCCAGCGACGGCTTCTTGCCGAGCGTGATCAGCGGCTCGACGACTTTACGGAGTTCTTTCGCCTTCGGCAGCGTCGTCTTGATGACTTCGTGCTCGATCAACGAGTTGGACATGTTACGGAGCATTGCCAGACGGTGGCTGCTCGTGCGGTTCAGTTTCCGCAAACCATGACGGTGACGCATGTTAATTCCTTTGATTCAAAGTTTTGGTCCAGCTCTTCTATCGCGCTCGGTCTACCCTCGGTTTCCCAACGGTGACGAGTGCACGGGCCGGTAGTGAAAAAAGACAAGACGCGGATTTTAAAGGAAAATCCGCGTCTTTGCCAGTGCAGCGGCGGGGGCTTATCCCGAGACTACTACTCGACTTACTTGTCCAAACCTGCCGGCGGCCAGTTTTCGAGTTTCATGCCGAGCGTCAAACCACGCGACGCCAGTACTTCCTTGATTTCGTTCAACGACTTGCGACCCAAGTTCGGGGTCTTGAGCAACTCGTTTTCCGTGCGCTGGATCAGGTCGCCGATGTAGTAAATGTTCTCAGCCTTCAGGCAGTTCGCGGAACGAACCGTCAGTTCGAGATCATCAACTGGACGCAGCAGGATCGGATCGATCTGCGGCGCACGCGACGGCGCTTCCGCCGTTGCTTCGGTGCCTTCCAGTGCAGCGAACACCGACAGTTGATCAACCAGAATACGCGCCGATTGACGGATCGCTTCTTCCGGCGAGATCACACCGTTGGTCTCGATGTTCATCACGAGCTTGTCGAGGTCGGTACGCTGTTCGACGCGCGCGCTTTCAACGGCGTAGCTCACGCGGCGAACCGGCGAGAACGACGCGTCCAGCACGATACGGCCGATGATCTTGGCCGACTCTTCGCCATAACGACGCACATTGCCCGGCACATAACCACGGCCCTTTTCGACCTTGATCTGCACGTCGAGCTTACCGCCCTTCGACAAATGCGCAATCACGTGATCCGGGTTGATCACTTCGCAATCGTGCGCGAGTTCGATGTCGCCAGCGGTGACAACGCCTTCGCCTTCCTTGCGCAGCGTAACCGTCACTTCGTCACGGTTATGCAGCTTGAAGACTACGCCCTTCAGGTTCAACAACAGGTTGACCACATCCTCTTGCACACCGTCGAGCGTCGAATACTCATGTACGACGCCTGCGATCGTCACTTCGGTCGGCGCGTAGCCGATCATCGACGACAGCAGCACGCGCCGAAGCGCGTTACCCAAGGTGTGGCCGTAACCGCGTTCAAACGGTTCCATGACCACTTTCGCGTGGCTCTCACCAAGCGATTCAACAGCGATGATCTTGGGCTTCAACAAACTGGTTTGCATAGGTTTTCCTTTTCAATACCCTCGGCTCGTTACACCGATAAGGCTGACCGGTAACAACCTGAAAATAAACAGCCGAGACGCCCCCTTGCGCAACGCAATCGGGGTGCCCCGGCCGTTAATCCGATTACCGCGAATACAATTCGACGATCAGGCTTTCGTTGATATCGCCAGCGATGTCGCTGCGTTCCGGCTTGCTCTTGAACGTGCCTTCGAACTTCTTCGAATCGACAGCGACCCAGCTCGGCAGACCGCCTTGCTCGGCCAGCGACAGCGCTTCGAGAATACGCGCCTGCTTCTTCTTTTGTTCGCGCACTGCGACGACGTCGCCTGCCTTCACTTGCATCGACGGAATGTTCGACACCACGCCGTTCACCGTGATCGCCTTGTGGCTTACGAGCTGACGCGCTTCAGCACGCGTCGAGCCGAAGCCCATGCGATACACGACGTTGTCGAGACGCGATTCGAGCAATTGCAGCAGGTTTTCACCCGTGTTGCCCTTCAGGCGGTCGGCTTCAGCGAAGTAACGGCGGAATTGACGCTCGAGGACACCGTAGATGCGCTTCACTTTTTGCTTTTCGCGCAGCTGCGTGCCGTAGTCGGACGTACGTGCACCCGACGTGCGGCCATGTTGGCCAGGCTTGCTGTCAAGCTTGCACTTGTCAGCGAGCGAACGACGGGCGCTCTTCAGGAAGAGGTCAGTGCCTTCACGGCGGGACAGCTTGGCCTTAGGGCCGATATAACGTGCCACGTTGATTCCTTCTATGATTGATCACACGAATGCATCCACTCGCGCTAGTCCGAACCCTTTGGGTCGAACGGTGGGCTTAGTCAATTCAATAGCGCAAGCAGCCTGTGGTCGCCGGCTTGAACACCGGCGGCAACAGGCGCTAGCGAAAACAGCGTCTTAGATACGACGACGCTTCGGCGGACGGCAGCCGTTGTGCGGGACCGGCGTCACGTCGGAGATCGCGGTGATCTTGATGCCAAGACCATGCAACGCGCGCACCGCCGATTCGCGGCCAGGACCGGGGCCCTTGATACGCACTTCGAGGTTCTTCACGCCGTATTCCATCGCCACGCGGCCAGCCGATTCAGCTGCCACCTGGGCTGCAAACGGGGTCGATTTACGCGAACCCTTGAAGCCCTGACCACCCGACGTTGCCCAGGCAAGTGCATTGCCTTGACGATCGGTGATCGTGATGATGGTGTTGTTGAACGACGCGTGAACGTGAACCACGCCCTCGGCGACGTTCTTCTTGACCTTCTTGCGAACGCGTTGCGCCGCGGAGTTGTTCGAAGCCTTAGCCATTACGTTTTCCTGTAACTGTCAGTTCCGCTTACTTCTTCAGCGATTGCGCTGCACGACGCGGACCCTTGCGCGTACGGGCATTCGTACGCGTGCGTTGGCCACGCAGGGGCAGGCCCTTGCGATGACGCACGCCGCGGTAGCAGCCGAGATCCATCAGGCGCTTGATGTTCATCGTCGTTTCACGGCGCAGATCGCCTTCAACGATGAACTTGCCGACTTCTTCACGCAGCTTTTCGAGGTCTGCGTCGTTCAGGTCCTTGACCTTCTTCGAAAATGCCACACCAGCAGCGACGCAGATGTCGCGCGAGCGCGTGCGGCCGATACCGTAAATTGCCGTCAGGCCGATTTCGGTATGCTGGTGATTCGGGATGTTAACCCCTGCGATACGAGCCATTGTTTTTCCTCAAACAAAAAGCGCAGCAAAAAGCGCGGCGTTCAGCCTTGACGCTGTTTGTGGCGCGGATCAGAGCTGCAAATCACGCGCACAACGCCTTTGCGCTTGATGATCTTGCAATTGCGGCAAATGCGCTTAACCGATGCCATCACTTTCATGATATTACCCTTTTTTCAAATCACTTCGCCCGGAACACGATCCGCGCACGCGACAGATCGTAAGGCGTCAATTCAACCGTTACCTTGTCGCCCGGCAAGATTCGGATGTAGTGCATCCGCATCTTGCCGGATATGTGTCCCAATACGACATGGCCGTTTTCCAGCTTCACCCTAAAGGTAGCGTTAGGCAGGTTTTCGATGACTTCACCCTGCATCTGGATAACATCGTCTTTGGCCATAAGTCCTTTCAACGCATCGGGACGCCGCCGCCTTTGAAATTAGCTTTCTTCAGCAGCGATTCATACTGTTGCGACATAACGTACGACTGCACCTGCGCCATGAAATCCATTGTGACGACGACAATGATCAGCAGCGACGTTCCACCAAAATAAAACGGCACGTTCCAGCGCAGTACCAAAAATTCAGGCAGCAGACAAACAAACACGATGTAGATCGCACCAGCCAGCGTCAGACGCGTGAGAATGCGGTCGATGTATCGCGCCGTTTGATCGCCCGGGCGGATGCCTGGGACGAAAGCGCCACTCTTTTTCAGGTTGTCGGCCGTTTCTCTGCTGTTGAACACCAGTGCGGTGTAGAAGAAGCAGAAGAAGACGATCGCCAACGCGTACAGCAACACGTACACGGGTTGACCGGGCTTAAGGGCTTCGGCCACGTTGTGCAACGTGTCTGCGAACCAGCTGGTACGCGACCCCGAACTAAACCAGTTCAGGATGGTTGCCGGGAAGAGAATGATCGACGATGCAAAGATCGGCGGAATCACGCCCGACATATTCAACTTCAGCGGCAGATGTGAAGACTGTCCGCCGTAAATCTTGTTACCGACTTGCCGCTTGGCGTAATTCACAAGAATCTTGCGCTGGCCGCGTTCGATGAACACCACCAGATACGTCACACCGGCAATCAGCGCGACCACGATAATCGCCGAGATGATGCTCATCGAGCCGGTTCGCACCAGTTCGAAAAGACCACCGATTGCGTTCGGGAAACCCGCCGCAATACCGCCGAAAATGATGATCGAGATACCGTTACCAAGCCCGCGTTCCGTGATCTGCTCACCCAGCCACATCAGGAACATCGTGCCGGTCACCAGCGTCACGACCGTCGTCAGCCGAAATACCATCCCCGGATCGATCACCAGGCCCGGCTGATTTTCCAGTGCGACGGCAATGCCGAACGCCTGGAATGTCGCCAGCAGGACCGTAAAGATACGCGTGTACTGCGTAATCTTCCGTTGACCCGCCTGCCCTTCCTTTTTCAGCGCTTCCAGCTGCGGCGAGACAATCGCCAGCAACTGCATGATGATCGACGCCGAAATGTACGGCATGATCCCCAGCGCAAAAATCGTGAACCGCGAAAGTGCACCACCCGAAAACATGTTGAACATGCCAAGGATGCCGCCCGACTGGCTTTGGAACAACTTTGCCAGCTGGTCCGGGTCAATACCCGGCACCGGAATGTGCGCGCCGATACGGTAGACGATCAACGCCAGCAGCAGGAATACTGCACGCCGACGCAGATCGCCGAACTTCGCCGCGCTGCGACCGGGTTTTGCGAGACTCGGACTGTTAGCCAAGTACCTTCTCCGATGCAAATGCTAGTGACGGCAAATAACTTGCGCGTTACTCGGCAAAAGAGCCGCCGGCTGCTTCAATAGCAGCGCGCGCACCCTTCGTCGCACCCAGACCCTTCACAACGATCTTGCGCTTAAGCTCGCCCGTCGCGATGATCTTGGCGCTCTTGATCAGCTCGCCGAGCAGGCCGGCTTGCTTCAGAGCCAACAGATCGATTTCGTCGACCGGCAGCTTTTCCAGATCAGAGAGACGCACTTCACCGACGAATTCCTTCGTCAGCGAGGTGAAGCCACGCTTCGGCAGGCGACGTTGCAGCGGCATTTGACCGCCTTCGAAGCCAACCTTGTGAAAGCCGCCCGAACGCGACTTCTGACCCTTGTGACCGCGGCCAGCCGTCTTGCCCAGACCGGAGCCGATGCCACGGCCGACGCGACGCTTAGCGTGCTTCGAGCCTTCAGCCGGCTTCAGGTTATTCAATTCCATTATCAACTCCTTGAGTCCTGGTCAGCCGCTTAGCTGATGACCTTAACGAGGTACGAAACCTTGTTGATCATGCCGCGCACAGCCGGCGTGTCCTGCAACTCGCTAACCGAGTTGAGTCGGCGCAGGCCCAAGCCACGCACCGTTGCACGGTGCGTTTCACGGGTGCCGATCAGGCTCTTGACGAGCTGGACCTTGACAGTTTTATCAGACATGGTGTCCACCTTAGCCCAGAATATCTTCGACGGACTTGCCGCGCTTCGCCGCGATATCACCCGGCGTCGACTGCTTGCGCAGACCGTCGAGCGTTGCACGAACGAGGTTGTACGGGTTCGTCGAACCGTGGCTCTTGGCCACAACGTTCTGCACGCCCATCACGTCGAACACTGCGCGCATCGGGCCGCCAGCGATCACACCGGTACCGTCCTTCGCCGGAGCGAGGAGGACCATCGATGCGCCGTGCTTACCGTGCACTTCGTGTTGCAGGGTACCGTTCTTAAGCGGCACCTTGAACATGTTGCGGCGAGCCTGTTCCATCGCCTTCTGAACAGCGACCGGCACTTCCTTCGCCTTGCCCTTGCCCATACCGACGCGGCCATCACCGTCGCCGACCACGGTCAGTGCGGCAAAACCGAGAATCCGGCCGCCCTTCACAACCTTGGTCACGCGGTTGACCGAAATCATCTTTTCGCGCAGGCCGTCGTCGCGTTCGTCAGCCTGAACTTTCGCTTGCATCTTTGCCATGACGAATTCTTCCCTTAGAACTTGAGTCCGGCTTCGCGCGCCGCATCAGCCAGCGCTTTCACGCGGCCGTGGTAACGGAAACCCGAACGGTCGAAGGCGACGGATTCGATGCCGGCAGCCTTAGCCTTTTCTGCAATGCGCTTACCGATCAGGGTCGCAGCGGCGACGTTGCCGCCCTTGCCAGTCTGATCAGCCAGTTGCGCACGCACTTCGGCTTCGAGCGTCGACGCGCTGGCGAGCACCTTGGTGCCGCACGGCGAGAACACTTGCGCATAGATGTGCGTGTTCGTGCGATGCACGGCGAGACGCGCGACCTGCAGCTCAGCGATCTTGATACGCGTCTGACGAGCGCGGCGCAGGCGAGATTGAGTCTTATCCATGATTGCGCACCCTTACTTCTTCTTCGTTTCTTTGAGGATCACAACCTCGTTGGCGTAACGCACACCCTTGCCCTTGTAGGGCTCCGGCGGGCGATAGCCGCGCACTTCTGCAGCGACCTGGCCAACTTGTTGCTTATTGATCCCCTTGATCACGATTTCGGTTTGCGTCGGGGTTTCAGCCTTGACGCCTTCCGGCATCTGGTGCACCACGGGGTGCGAGAAACCCAGCGACAGGTTCAGCTTGTCGCCTTGCGCCTGTGCGCGGTAACCGACGCCAACCAGCGTCAGCTTGCGCTCGAAACCCTTCGTCACGCCGTTCACCATGTTCGCAACCAGTGCGCGCATCGTGCCCGACATCGCATTCGCTTCGCGGCTTTCGTCCACCGGCTCAAACTTCAGCGTGCCGTTGTCGTTCACCACCTTCACGAGGCTGTTTGCAGCCTGCGAAATCGTACCCAGCGGGCCCTTGACGGTAATGCGTTCGTCGCTCAGGGCCACTTCTGCGCCTTGCAGCGCGATCGGGCTTTTACCTACTCGAGACATGTTTCTCTCCTTTCGGCCTTAAGCGACGTAGCAGATGACTTCGCCGCCAACGCCCGTTGCACGCGCCTTGCGGTCCGTCATCACGCCCTTCGGCGTCGACACGATTGCCACGCCGAGGCCATTCATGACCACGGGGATGTCGTTACGGCCGCGGTACACACGCAGACCAGGCTTCGAAACGCGTTCAATGCGCTCGATCACCGGACGGCCAGCGTAGTACTTCAACACGATGTTCAATTCAGACTTCGCACCTTCGGACTTCACTGCGAAATCATCGATATAGCCTTCGTCCTTAAGGACCTGCGCAATCGCAACCTTGACTTTCGACGAGGGCATTGTCACCGAAACTTTCTCAACCATCTGCGCATTGCGGATGCGAGTCAGCATATCGGCGATAGGATCACTCATGCTCATTTACGTTTCTCCTATTACCAGCTCGCCTTGGTCAGGCCAGGGATCTCGCCGCGGAACGCGATTTCGCGAATCTTGTTACGCGCCAGCCCGAATTTACGGAACGTGCCACGCGGGCGACCGGTAATTGCGCAACGATTGCGCTTACGGGTCGGGTTAGAGTTGCGCGGCAGTTGTTGCAGTTCCAGACGTGCTGCGTAATGCTCTTCGTCCGACTTGCTCATATCGCCGATGATCGCTTTCAGCTCAGCACGCTTGGGAGCGTACTTAGCGGCCAGGCGAGCACGCTTCTTTTCACGTTCGATCAGTGCCAGTTTAGCCACGGTAACCTCAGTTTCTGAACGGGAACTTGAAGCTGGCGAGCAGAGCCTTTGCTTCGTCGTCGGTCTTCGCAGTTGTCGTGATGCTGATGTTCAGCCCACGCAGTGCGTCGATCTTGTCGTAGTCGATTTCGGGGAAAATGATCTGCTCTTTCACACCGATGTTGTAGTTGCCGCGACCATCGAACGCACGACCCGACACGCCACGGAAGTCGCGCACACGGGGGAGCGCAACCGTCACGAAACGGTCCAGAAATTCGTACATTGCCTGACCACGCAACGTGACCATTGCACCGATCGGATAGCCCTGACGGATCTTGAAGCCAGCGATTGCCTTGCGTGCCTTCGTGATCACCGGCTTCTGGCCTGCGATCTTCGTCAGGTCGCCAACGGCGTTTTCGATGATCTTCTTGTCAGCAACCGCTTCGCCAAGGCCCATGTTCAGGGTGATCTTGGTGATGCGCGGCACTTCCATCACGGACTTGTAACCGAACTTCTCGATGAGGCCGGGTACAACCTTCTCTTTGTAAAACTCTTGCAAACGAGCCATTTTTTTACTCCGCAGCGTCAGGCGCTCAGCACGGCACCGGTCGTCTTAAGGAAACGGACTTTCTTGTCTCCCTCGACCTTGATGCCTACACGCGACGCCTTGCCATTCGCGTCGACCAATGCGACGTTCGAAATTTGCAGCGGCATCGTCTTGGCTTCCACGCCACCCGTCGTACCCTTCATCGGGTTCGGCTTGACGTGCTTCTTGACGAGGTTGATGCCCTCGACAATTACCTTGTCTTCGCCAACGGACAGCACGACGCCGCGCTTGCCTTTATCTTTGCCGGTGATGACGATAACTTCGTCACCTTTGCGAATCTTGTTCATCGCGACTCCTTACAGCACTTCAGGTGCCAACGAAACGATCTTCATGAATCGTTCGCTGCGCAACTCGCGCGTAACAGGCCCGAAAATACGGGTGCCAATAGGTTCGAGCTTGGCATTCAACAGCACTGCAGCATTGCCATCGAACTTGATCAGCGAGCCGTCCTGACGGCGCACGCCCTTGGCGGTGCGAACCACCACGGCGTTGTAAATTTCGCCTTTCTTCACGCGCCCGCGCGGCGTTGCTTCTTTGACGGTCACCTTGATGATGTCGCCAATGCTGGCATAACGACGCTTCGAGCCGCCGAGAACCTTGATGCACATGACTTCACGCGCACCGGTGTTGTCGGCCACTTCAAGCCGAGTTTCGGTCTGGATCATGGTTTATCTATCCCAACTTAATCCGGTCACACCACCATGGCGTACCCGGTCAGTCTTGGTCCCGTCAGCCAATCGGCTGCTTGGGTATGAACAGCAGCGACGGCAAACGAAACCCGCCATCGCAATCCGGTGAATCCTTCGGAACAGACTGGCGCCTGCACCGCTTCCCCCACCAACTTCGCCCGCGACGGGGCTCCCATAAAAGAGGGAAGACCGAGATTATAACAAATAATCTCGGTCTTGCAAGCGAAACTTACTGCGATTTCAACTACTTCTACAACTTTGCGGCGTCAGATGACGCGAGCAGCCTCGACCAGGCGAGCCACAACCCAAGCTTTCGTCTTCGAAATCGGACGCGTTTCCTGGATTTCAACGAGGTCACCCTCGTTGTACGTGTTCGCATCGTCGTGCGCGTGGTACTTCTTCGAACGCACAACGTACTTGCCGTAGATCGGGTGCTTCACGCGGTGCTCAACCAGCACGGTGACCGTCTTGTCCATCTTGTTGCTGACGACCTTGCCGACCAGCGTCCGCTTGAGCGAGGTTTTTACGCTATCGTTCATTTCTGGTTCGCCTTCTCAGTCAGGACGGTCCGCACACGTGCGATGTCGCGACGAACCTTCTTCAGCTGGCTCGTGTTCGTGAGCTGCTGGGTCGCGAGTTGCATGCGCAGGCCGAATTGCGCCTTCAACAGGTCCGACAGCTCCTTGTTGAGCGCGGCCTGATCTTTCTGGTGAAGTTCGGAAGCCTTCATCATTTGCTCCTTAGGCGCCGAGCTGACGCACGATAAACGTCGTCTTGAGCGGCAGCTTAGCTGCAGCCAGACGGAACGCTTCGCGTGCCAGCTCTTCGGTTACGCCGTCCATTTCGTACAGCATCTTGCCCGGTTGAATCTCTGCGACGTAGTACTCAGGGTTACCTTTACCGTTACCCATACGTACTTCAGCCGGCTTGTGCGAGATCGGCTTGTCCGGGAAGATGCGGATCCAGATGCGGCCACCACGCTTGATGTGACGCGTCATTGCACGACGTGCCGCTTCAATCTGGCGCGCGGTCAGACGACCACGACCGATAGCCTTCAGGCCGAACTCACCGAACGACACCGCGTTGCCGCGGGTAGCGATACCGGTGTTACGACCCTTCTGCTCTTTGCGATACTTTCTGCGTTTCGGTTGCAGCATCGTTATTCTCCAGTCTTCCCGCCGTCGCCGGCACCGCCAGCACGACGGGGAGCGCCACGGCGTGCACCTGCCGGGCCACCACCTTCACCATCGCGACGCGGACGGCGATCGCCACCCGGACGTGCGTTACGGCGCGGACGCTTTTCTTCGGCGACTTCTTCAACCACCGGTGCGTCGTTGCGGCCGAGCGTGTCGCCCTTGTAGACCCACACCTTCACGCCGATGATGCCGTACGTCGTCTTCGCTTCCGAAGTTGCGTAGTCGATATCAGCACGCAGCGTATGAAGGGGCACGCGACCTTCGCGATACCATTCCGTACGAGCGATTTCGATACCGTTCAGGCGGCCAGCGCTCATGATCTTGATGCCTTGAGCACCCAGACGCATTGCGTTTTGCATCGCACGCTTCATCGCGCGGCGGAACATAATCCGGCGCTCGAGTTGTTGCGTGATCGAGTCAGCGATCAGTTGCGCATCGGTTTCCGGCTTGCGGATTTCTTCGATGTTGACGTGGACCGGAACGCCCATGCGGCGTTGCAGTTCCGACTTCAGCAGCTCGATATCCTCGCCCTTCTTACCGATGACGACACCCGGACGCGAGCTATAAATCGTGATGCGCGCGTTTTTCGCCGGACGCTCGATAACGACGCGACCAACCGAAGCGTTTTTCAGCTTCTTCTTCAGGTATTCACGAACACCGATGTCTTCCTGCAACATCGCCGCGAAATTGTTGTTGTTCGCGTACCAACGCGACGCCCAATTGCGGCTGACGGCCAAACGGAAGCCAGTCGGATGAATTTTCTGTCCCATCGTATGACCCCTTAATTCCCGACCGTCACAGTGATGTGACAGGATTGCTTCTCGATGCGGTTACCGCGGCCTTTAGCGCGCGCAGTAAAACGCTTGAGCGATGCAGCCTTGTCGACCATGATGCTCGTTACTTTGAGCTCGTCGATATCGGCGCCTTCGTTATGCTCCGCATTCGCGATCGCCGACAGCACGACCTTTTTCACGATTCCCGCAGCCTTCTTCGGCGAAAACGTCAGAACGTTCAGCGCCTTGTCGACCGGCAAACCGCGGATCTGGTCAGCCACAAGGCGCGTTTTCTGCGCCGAGATGCGGGCACCGCGATGAATTGCTTTCACTTCCATCATGAGCCCCTTATTTCTTAGCCTTCTTGTCGGCTGCGTGACCCTTGAACGTCCGGGTCAATGCAAACTCGCCAAGCTTGTGGCCGACCATGTTTTCCGAGATGTACACCGGAACGTGTTGACGTCCGTTGTGCACAGCAATCGTCAAACCGATGAAATCCGGCAGAATCGTCGAACGACGCGACCAGGTTTTGATCGGCTTCTTGTCACGTGCAGCGGCTGCCGACTCAACTTTCTTCAGCAAATGGGCGTCGCAGAACGGACCTTTTTTTACAGAACGTGCCATTGCCTACTCCTTAACGCTTGTGACGGCGCTGGACGATCATGCTCGTCGTGCGCTTGTTGCTGCGGGTGCGATAACCCTTAGCAGGCGTGCCCCACGGGCTCACCGGATCGCGACCTGCAGCCGTCTTGCCTTCACCACCACCGTGCGGGTGATCGACCGGGTTCATTGCAACGCCACGCACCGTCGGGCGGATACCGCGCCAGCGGTTCGCGCCAGCCTTACCGATTTGACGGAGGCTGTGCTCTTCGTTGCCAACTTCACCAATCGTCGCGCGGCATTCAACGTGAACGCGGCGGATTTCACCAGAGCGCAGGCGGACCTGTGCGTAGATGCCTTCACGAGCCAGCAACATCGCCGACGTACCAGCCGAACGCGCCATTTGCGCGCCCTTGCCCGGCAGCATTTCGATGCAGTGGATCGTCGTACCGACCGGAATGTTGCGGATCGGCAGCGTGTTACCTGCGCGGATCGGAGCTTCCGAACCCGACATCAGTTGCTGACCAACCGTCACACCCTTCGGAGCGATGATGTACTTGCGCTCGCCGTCTGCGTACAGAACCAGCGCGATGTTCGCGCTACGGTTCGGATCGTACTCAAGACGTTCGACCTTTGCCGGAATGCCGTCCTTGTTGCGACGGAAATCGACGACACGGTAGTGATGCTTGTGACCACCACCCTTATGACGCGTGGTGATGTGACCGTTGTTATTACGGCCGGCGGTCGTGGATTGCGAGTCGAGCAGCGGTGCGAACGGCTTGCCCTTATGCAGATCCTTATTGACCACCTTGACCATCGCACGGCGACCCGGCGAAGTCGGCTTAACTTTAACGATTGCCATGATTACTTGGCCTCCGCTTCAAAGTTGATTTCCTGGCCGGGCTTCAGGCAGACGTACGCCTTCTTCACGTCCTTGCGCTTGCCCATGAAGCGGCCAAAGCGCTTGGCTTTGCCCTTCGAGACCAGCACGTTGACGGAATTGACTTCCACCTTGAACAGCAGCTCGACTGCAGCTTTCACTTCCTGCTTCGTGGCATCGGGCGCGACTTCGAACACAACTTGCTCGTTCTTGTCGGCCACCAGCGTCGCCTTTTCGGAGATCACCGGCGCGAGCAGGACCTGCATCAAACGATGATCGTTCTTGCGAATCTCGCTCATGACAGCAACTCCTCGATCTGGGCGACCGCAGCCTTCGTGATCAGGATCTTCTTGAAGTAGATCAGCGACAGCGGGTCGGCGTAACGCGGCTCGACAACTGCCACATGGGCGAGGTTGCGCGACGCGAGGTACAGGTTTTCGTCAACCGTGTCGGTAATCACCAGCACGGAGTCGAGACCCATCGCCTTGAATTTTTCGGCCAGCAGCTTCGTCTTCGGCGCTTCGAGCGTCAGCTCGTCAACCACCGAGATGCGGCCTTCGCGAGCCAGCTGCGAGAAGATCGAGCAGAGGCCTGCGCGATGCATCTTCTTGTTAACCTTGTGCGAAAAGTTTTCTTCCGGCGAATTCGGGAAGATCCGGCCACCGCCGCGCCACAACGGGCTCGACGACATACCGGCACGGGCGCGACCCGTACCCTTTTGGCGCCACGGCTTCTTGGTCGTGTGCTTGACTTGCTCACGGTCCTTCTGCGCGCGGTTACCGCTACGGGCATTCGCTTGATACGCCACCACAACCTGGTGAATCAGGGCTTCGTTGTAATCGCGGCCGAACACTACGTCCGACGCGCTAACGCCTGCACCTTCCTGACCATTGGCATTCAGGAGCTTAAGTTCCATTATTTCGCTCCTTTCACGGCACGCGTCTTCACGGCCGGCGTAACGAATACCTTGCCACCCTTCGCACCCGGAACGGCGCCCTTGACCAGCAACAGCTTGCGGTCAGCGTCGATACGAGCGATTTCGAGGTTTTGCACGGTTACCGTATCGTCACCCATGTGACCGGTCATGCGCTTACCCGGGAAAACACGACCCGGATCCTGCGCCATACCGATCGAACCCGGCACGTTGTGCGAGCGCGAGTTACCGTGCGATGCACGGCCGGATGCGAAGTTGTAACGCTTGATGGTACCGGCGTAGCCCTTACCGATCGACACGCCTTGCACGTCGACCTTTTGGCCTACTTCGAACAGGTCGGGACCGACCACGGTGCCGTTCGACAACTCGGCAGCCTTGGCAGCATCGATCTGGAATTCTTTGAGGATTTCACCGGCTTGAACACCGGCTTTGGCGAGATGACCGGCCAACGGCTTCGTCACACGCGATGCACGGCGCGTACCGAATGCAACCTGCACGGCGGTGTAGCCGTCGGTTTCAACAGTCTTGATCTGCGTCACGCGGTTGTCGGACACGTCCAGCACGGTAACGGGAATCGAATCCCCTTCTGCCGTGAAGATACGGGTCATGCCAACCTTGCGACCTACGAGTCCAAGGCTCATCGTTTTCTCCATTCCCGACTGCGATTGGTCGGGGCTAATTTACAAAATGCCGGTGCCGTTTCGGGCGTGAAATCACGCTGCAGCACACCGACTTTTTTGCGCAAATGCGCGAAAAGCCCACTATTATAGCGAGGCTTTTCGTTTTCCGCAAGCAATCAATGACTTAGCGTTGCCCGGCACGCCAGGCAACCGCTACAAGCCTTATTGGAGCTTGATTTCCACGTCCACGCCAGCCGGCAGGTCCAGCTTCATCAGTGCGTCGACGGTCTTGTCCGTCGGATCGACGATGTCCATCAGACGTTGGTGCGTACGGATTTCGAGCTGATCGCGCGACGTCTTGTTGACGTGCGGCGAACGCAGGATGTCGAAACGTTGAATGCGGGTCGGCAGGGGCACCGGACCACGAACGATTGCGCCAGTCCGCTTTGCCGTGTCGACGATTTCAGCTGCCGATTGATCGATCAGGCGATAGTCGAAAGCCTTCAGGCGAATGCGGATTTTCTGGTTCTGCATGACAATTCCTTGGAAAGAGCGAGGCGGTATTGCGCCGCCAGATAGTAAAAGAACGTAGAGCCGGGCACCTGCTATGGCGCTGGCGCCCGGCTCCGGGCACCACTTACTGCAACTTCAACCCTCGATTTTACTCGAGAATCTTGGCAACCACACCTGCGCCGACCGTACGGCCGCCTTCGCGGATTGCGAAGC